>NZ_JBXAST010000010.1:0-82434 GCF_058809645.1 Azospira sp. MPR-E4
GGGCTGGGCTCTGTACGAGCCCGATGGTGAAAAGCTACTGAGTCAAATTAAACAACAGAAGCGTGAGAGCGAATTCAATTATTCAGATAGCTATGATTATCTCGGTATGTTGGAGAACCAAGTCGCCGGTAAGAATGATTCTTGGGCGGTTAGATGGTATGCCAGTGCGTTCTTGAGGAGCAAGCTAACACTCTACCCAGGAATAAGTTTGGTCAGCAATATTGGTAATGATGGTAGCGGCCGCCATGGGGATGACTCAGCTCGGTTTCAGGCAGTTGTTTCCGAGAAGGCGATCAAAGTATTTAGTATCCCAATTATTGAAAACGTAACAGTGAGGCGTGCGATGGTCAATTATTTGATATCGCTGCAGCAGTCTTGGTTATGCCGCAAATGGCGTTCTGTTCTCCAGCTAGTGGTTCAGGTCTGGAATTTTTTGGCGAAGAGGTGAGTGCCATGGGAGTGCTACAAAAGGTAAGTACTTTCATTGCTCGTATAGCGCGCCATCGTGGAGTTCTCAAGCGCTATCGTAATCGAGTTGACATCGATCCCACTACACGGCTGCAGTCATCATTTTCCGTGGATTTTATGGTGGAGCCGGAGGATCGTGTCTATGTCAGGTGCGGAACTCACGGGATAATTAATGCGAAAGTTACATTCGAATCTCGAAGTGGAATCGTTGAAATTGGTAACCGTGTTTATTTTGGCGGGGGTACGGTTATTTGTCGGCAAGGGATAAAAATTGGAAATGACGTCACTATTGCGTGGGGCGTAACGATTTATGACCATAACTCGCACTCGCTGGATTGGCGACAACGAGCAAAGATGGTCAATCATTTCTATCATCACTATGGTTCTCCATGTTGCTATGAAGAACTTGATTGGACGGATGTGAGCTCTGCGCCGATAGTGATTGAGGATAAAGTCTGGATAGGCTTTGACGCAGTGCTGCTAAGGGGGGTTCGGATCGGAGAGGGGGCTGTGATCGGGGCTCGGAGTGTTGTAACTCAAGACGTCGAGCCATACACAGTTGTTGCGGGGAACCCTGCTGTTGTCGTAAAACGAATCGAAAGATAGAAGACCGGCGTGAGATATGGAAGCACAGAAAGGGAAGTTCGAATATTCATGGGAAGAAGCAGTCGAAATATTGCGCCAATCTCCCGAGCATCAGGAGCTTATTTTTAACGCATATCTTACGGAAGATATTGCCGGCAATTGCGAGCGCTTCTTCGCGAGCGCAGAGTTTTGTGCTGCAAAGACCTTGCTGAAGGAGTTCGCATCGGGTAATCGGTTGCTTGATATGCCGTCTGGAAATGGGATCGCGTCATATTCATTTGCAAAGTCTGGTTTTGACGTGGTCGCAGTAGACCCGAATCCATCCGAAACGGTTGGTCGGGGGGCCTTGGCTAAAGCTCTAGCAGGTTCGGGGTTGCACGCCGAAATTGTCGATGCTTATGGAGAAAGTTTGCCGTTTGCCTCGGAAAGCTTTGATGTGGTTTATGTCCGACAAGGTCTGCATCACGCAGCAAATTTGCCGAATATGCTCAAGGAAATCGCTCGTGTTATGCGCCAGGGTGGGGTGCTCCTCGCTTGTCGAGAGCCGGTCGTCGATGATTACGAGAACAGCTTGCAGATATTTTTGGACTCCCAGCCAGATCACCAGCTGTATGGCGGGGAGAACGCCTTCAAACTGCAAGACTATCGAAACGCGATTACCTCTGCTGGATTGGTGCTTTGTATGGAAATGGATCCGTATGATACGGTAATAAATATGGCGCCCAGTTCTCCGGAAGTTATGCGCGCACGAATTTTAGGTTCCCGCCCTGCTAAAGTCCTGAAATGCTTCTTGCCGGAAGGAATTGTGGTCAAGCTTGGCATATGGTGGGCCAAGCGCCATAGGTCACCAGGTCGATTGTACTCGTTTCTAGCCATCAAACCGGCGGCCTAATTCTATGCTCAGCTTCCTGATTCCCAGCCTACGGCGATTGAAGCGTAGGTTCCCTTGGTTGTCGGCCAACATAGGCAGTTGCGGTAGAAGACTGATCAATCTCTGGCTTGGAACATACCCGAAAGTAATGGCCGGAGAGGTTAGTGCAGTTGCTGAGGTGTTAAGGGGAACTCAATGGAATATGGCATACGGGAAGGGGCTGGTGCATGAGCGACTTGAAGCCCTATTTGCCGATTACATTGGGGTTGCCCATGCAGTTGCCGTGAATACGGGAGGGATGGCATTGCAGATGTCCATGCGTGGGCTGGGTCTCAAGCCTGGAGATGAGGTTGTCCTGCAAGTAGATACATGCTCAGCTACGGCATTTTCAGTATTGAATGCGGCCTGTGTGCCAGTGTTCTCAGATATTTCTGCGAGCACTTTCATGTTGGCAGTTGATCGACTCGACGAGTTGATCGGGCCTGACACGAAGGCGATTATTGCTACGCACATGTGGGGCAACCCAGAGCGTATTCCGGTATTGCTTGAGTATTGTCAGTCACGAAATCTATATTTAATCGAGGATGCATGTTTGGCCCTTGGGACTCGTTCTCGCCAAGGCTATGCTGGCGCGTGTGGTGATCTCGGGACTTTCTCGTTCGGGTGCCTGAAGCCAATACAGGGGGGAGAAGGCGGCATGATCGTCACTGATGATGATGCCTTGGCTAAGGAACTACGGAGCTTGAGGCACTGGGGAGATCGAACGATTGAGTTCGGAACTCGAGATACGACGCAATTAGCGTGGAATGGTCGCATGTCAGAAATTGTTGCAGCGGTGGTCTCTGAGCAATTAAAGGGATATCCGGCGCACTTGTCGGCACTGCAAAGTGCCGTTTCAGAATTTGAACATTTCATTCGAAAATTTGATGGTGTCGAGCTGGCATTGGGGGACGCCAAACATCATTCGGATTGTGCGTTCACTCAGGTTGTAGTGCGTTTGGATGAGTTAAAACTTGGACGTAGTAAAGAGTGGCTTAGGGAGAACCTGAGTCAAGAGGGAATTGCAACTTGGCATGCGAATTTTGAGTTAATCAACTCATTAAGCTTCTTTAGCAAAGGCCATTGGACGGATTGGGTTACAAGAGGGGATGCCGAGCGCGTGGGCCATAATTTTCAGAGGAGTTATCCCATTGCGAATCAGGTGTTTAAGTCCGCAGGTCTCGGGTTTCCGAAGATGAACTTTCTATCAGGGGCTCGGCTCAAGCAGCTAATGCGTACGATAGATAAGTTAATGGCTAGGCGTTGATAGGTATTTCAGCCCTGTTTAAGTTTATTTTGAAATGAAAAATACAATTCTAAAATTGGTCCGAGGAGTAGGAGGGCGCTGGTTATTAAAGGCCTTCAATCGACGCCTTCGCCGAATCAGTGCAGCAACGCATTACCTGCAATATGTTCTCGACTGGGGAATAAGGCCGGTGCCGGGGTGGTTTGATCATCACCTAGATTTGCAATACCTTTGGCACAAAACTCGCACGCCATTGAGTTGGGAGCGGGGAATATTCAATTTGCTTGCAATTCGAGAGGGGGCCAAGCTCCTGGAGCTATGCTGCGGCGACGGTTTCAATGCATATTACTTCTATTCGATCCGCGCAGGTAGTGTATTTGCAGTAGATCTTGATTCTGAGGCAATTAGAAGCGCCAATCGGTATTATGTTGCGCCAAACCTGCGCTATGAAATTGCAGATATTCGAACGCAAATGCCTGATGAGTTGTTTGACAATATTGTCTGGGATGCGTCTCTCGAATACTTTAATGAAGAGGAGATTGAGCGGCTGATGCGCTCGATAAAGGCGCGTCTTGGGTCGAATGGTGTACTGTCAGGCTATTCGATTATTCAAAATTATTGTCACGATGAGCATAAGTATATATTTAAGTCAAAAAGTGATTTGCTCAACTTTTTACAGCCATATTTCAAAAATGTAAAAATATTTGAAACCCAATATCCATCTAGGCACAACTTATATTTCTATGCTAGTGAAGGTGGGTTGCCGTTCGATGATGAGTGGCCGTTTCAGCTTGTCTCAAGCAGGCCTTAGTGGTTGAAACTGCAGTGATATTCCTTAGTCTGAGCGCTACATGAAGAGAGCGGCTGACATGAAGAAATTTTCCAGTGAGGTTGTCCGATGATCCCTGTTTCTCAGCCTAAGCTATCGCAGCGTGAGATTGACTACGTGGCAGATGCTGTTAGGTCCGGTTGGGTATCTTCTCTCGGTCCTTATATCGATGCCTTTGAGAAAAAATTCGCTGAATTTTGCGGAACCAAATATGCAGTTTCAGTGAGCAATGGAACTGTGGGGCTGCATCTTGCGCTTAAGGTGCTCGGTATTGGTGACGGTGACGAAGTAATCATTCCAGACCTTACGTTTGTCGCTACCGCTAACGCTGTTAAAACCGCTCAGGGAGTCCCCGTAATTGTTGATGTCTGTCGGGATACCTATTGCATTGATCCAGAAGCCATTCTGCGATCGATTTCGTCGAAAACTAAAGCGATTATCCCCGTCCATCTATACGGGCACCCTGCGAACATGCAGGCTATTCTGGAAATTGCGCGTAAGTATGACTTGCATGTGATCGAGGATGCTGCTGAAGCTCATGGAGCATCAATTGCAGGGGTAAGAGTTGGAGCATTGGGCGACTGCGGTGTGTTCAGCTTTTACGGTAACAAAATCATTACTTCCGGGGAAGGAGGGATGATCACGACAAGCGACGTGAACATATACAACAGAGCCAAATTCCTCCGAGATCACGCTATGTCCACACAAGTTCGCTATTGGCATACTGAAGTTGGATACAACTACAGGATGACTAATATGCAGGCAGCTTTGGGACTTGCGCAATTGGAGCAAATTGAGGACTTTATTGCGAATCGTGCCGAATTGCTTGACGCGTATAAGCAACTGCTGGAGCCGCATGGGATTGAATGCAATCCGTGCGTTGGCGCTGAGCCGACAAATTGGATGGCTTGTGCGGTTATCGAGGAGCTTGGCCGATCGCAGCGTGATCAAGTGATCCTCGAAATGCGTGCACTGGGAGTTGATGCAAGGCCATTTTTCTTCCCAGTTTCGATGATGCCAATGTACTTGCCCGCGAGAAACCCTGTCTCATATAAATTGTCGGAGTGTGGGATAAATTTGCCTACCTTCGTTGGTATGACTAGGGACCAGGTTTCTTCAGTGACAACCGCTCTGTTCTCAGGTTTGCGCTCCCTTGGTGTCATTAAATGAAAATAGGGGTGGATTTACTTGGTTGTAATGCGTCCTACTCAGGGGGGGTCGCAACTTTTTCCATCGGGATTGCTCGAGGATTGGCGCGAACGGTTAGGGCGCCTGACAGCGTTGTGGTGTTTGTCTCAGATGACAACGAGGAATTTATCCATAATGCCCTTCAGGGAATACCCGTCGTCTTCGAAAAATTGTCGCGGAACCCCTTGCGTAAATATATTTTCGGGCCCCTAAAATATTTGGCATGGACTGTTCGATATTTTAAGCTTTTGTTTTGGTTCGAAAAGATGTTTAGGCCGAGGATGGCGGCTCAAATTGAGAGCGCTGTTGATGTGCTGGTTGTGCCTACAACAACCCTAAGTTTGTTTGCATTACGTATTCCAACGATTCTTTGCATGCATGATATTCAACAGGAGTATTTCCCTGAATTTTTCTCTTTTAGGGAAAGGGCGTCTCGTTGGGTTACATATAGACTGTCTGCATGGTCAGCATCATCTATTCAGGTAAGTAGTGATTTTGTAAAGAACTGTCTGATTGAAAAGTTTAAATTTGTTAAAGAGGAAAAAATATTCATTGCTTACGAAGGCGTTGATTTCTCCAAGTTCAATGATGGTTCTACGGCAACATTTCCAGTGGCTTTGAATCGTCTTTGTGGTGGACAGTTTGTTTTTTACCCAGCACAGCTATGGCCGCATAAAAATCACTTGCTGCTGCTGGAGGCATTGGTGGAGTTTCGTGATGCGCATGGATATGAAATGCCGTGTGTTCTTACTGGGCAAGATTGCGGGTATTGGAGTGAAATTAGCAATGCTATTTCTAAATTTGGATTGACTGAAGTCTACTATCTTGGGCGGGTGTGCTTTGAAGAATTAATCTGGCTTTATAGAAATTGTGATGCTGTGCTTTCACTCGGATTGCATGAATCAAGTTCTTTGCCTGTGCGGGAGGGGGCGGTGTTCGGAAAGCCGTTGATCTGTTCTGATATCCCTCCGAATATTGAAACCCAGAAATATCTTGCGCTTAATCTTGTTCGGCAGCACGAGACTGGTAGTTTGAGCCGTATGCTAGGTTTGCTTGCGAGCGGTGCATCCGGAATCAAAGACGAGGCACAAAACAACAAGGTGCGAGTTAAGTGTTTCGATTGGGATTTGATAGCCAGAAAGTACTTGGCTGCAATTGAGGGGCTTAGTTTTCCTCGCAAGCCAAGTGATAGTTCGGCCTCTTCTGAAGGAGGGAGAGGCAATTGACATTCACTGTGGTGACCCCCAATTACAATATGGGGGAATATTTGGTCGAAACAATAGAATCGGTTCTGCGGAACCTCCGTTCGGGAGATGAGTACTTCGTCATCGACGGCGGATCGACCGACAACAGCGTGGATGTAATACGCAGCTACGAGTCCCGCATCACGGGTTGGATCAGCGAACGGGACGAGGGCTATGCGGATGCACTGGCGAAGGGTTTCCGCCGCTCGACAGCCAACTTTCAGTGCTGGATCAATAGCGGTGATTTGCTGTTGCCAGGTGCGCTAAGCCGAGCCTCTACGCTGCTTACGGAAAGCGCCGCGGACCTGATTTTTGGTGATGACCTTTATATCGACGAGCAGAGTGCTGTCGTCCAGGTCTCCAACGGAAATGTCGGCGATCTTTCCAACATGATGCTGTTCGGCGGTTGGACGCCGTTGCAGGACGCCTGCTTTTGGCGAAGATCTTTCTATGAACAGGTTGGCGGCATCAACCCGGAAGTACGATTTGCTGCGGATTTCGATTTGTTCCTGCGTATGAGCTTGCACGGACGTTGCCAGTTTGTTCCAACAGTATTTAGTGCCTTTCGGAGACATCAGGGACAGACGTCTAAAGCTCGTGCCAACGACTATAAGGCGGAAAGGGAAGCCATTCGTCGCCGCACACTTAACGCTGTTGCACCAGCAGGTCATGGCGCGTGGTCGGTTGTTTTCTATTATTTATTAGCCCGTCTAAGGGCCCGACTGTGGTCCCGGTACAGCGCTAGCGGCCGACTAATTGGCCAATCGGCTCATGGTCTCAAATGTATGGCAACAAAGGAGATGCTGGAGATCTAGCGAAGCCAGATGTTCGAAGGAGATCGGAGAATTTTGACTACCCGAACACGAGTGGTGGTTCCCCGTGCAACGGCATGCGCACATTTTTGAAGGCTTGTTCCCTGAAAAATTAATTATATGCATCGAATAATCAAGAGAACATATTGGATATTGCAAGCGCAAGTGGGAGTGGATGTACGCAAGCTTCTACACTTTTTGCCTGGCTTGTTGCGTTATATGTTGGACTATTTCAGGTTCCGTAGAATCTATCGGGGCCAGATGGAAATGGTTCCTTGCGTCCATGACAGAAGGGAAGAAGGTGGTGCTACCAAGAATGAGTATTTTTGGCAGGACCTAATAGTTGCAAGAATGATCCATGCCGCGGAGCCAGAATGTCACGTTGACATTGGCTCTCGGGTTGATGGCTTTGTTGCTCATGTGGCCAGTTTTCGGGAAATTGAGGTCTTCGATGTACGGCCCATAAGCGCGAGCATCCCTGGGGTCGTTTTTCGTCGAGCAGACCTCATGCAAATAGCTGAATCATTTGATGGGTACTGTGATTCACTTTCCTGTCTGCATGCACTTGAGCACTTCGGCCTTGGGAGATACGGAGATCCGCTGAATGTTCAAGGAGTTAGTCTAGGGCTTGCAAGTATGGTACGCATGATCAGGGAGGGGGGGGTATTTTATCTATCGGTTCCAATAGGTCGGGAGCGGGTTGAATTTAACGCAAACTGGATTTTCGCTCCGTCAACGATAATATCGGCTGCGGCTGAAGTCGGCTTGAGGCTCAAGAAACTGATCATCATCGATCAGAGTAACGTGTCTGACTGCGATTTCTGCAATGTAATCGAATTGGCCCGCTTGGCGCAGCAAAGATACTCCTTGGGCGTGTTTGTCTTCTCTAAGGTAGCAGAAGAGGTGAGCAGTAAATGAAAGGGTTGTTAAGAAATCTTCTCCGAGCCACAGCTAACGATGATGCTAGGGCGGCGTGGCTCAAAGCTACGTTGAATGATGTGCCTGAGGGCGCACGAATCCTTGATGCTGGGGCTGGGGAGCTTCGGAACAAAAAGCTCTGTGGACATTTGCGATATGTCTCGCAGGATTTTGGAAAGTACGAAGGACAGGGCGACGGCTCAGGTTTGCAAACGGGTAGCTGGCAAGCCGATCGGGTCGACATCGTTAGCGACATTACCTCTATTCCAGAGCCGGATGGCTCTTTCGACGTGATTCTTTGTAGTGAGGTGTTCGAGCATCTACCGGATGCGCTGCCTGCCCTGGACGAGTTTTCACGCCTGCTCAGGCCGGGAGGCAAACTGATCATCACGGCTCCCTTTGCGTCCATGTCCCATTTTGCCCCCTACCATTTTGCCACAGGCTACAGTCGATACTGGTACGAGTATCACCTCCCGGCCAGAGGTTTGCGAATTGACTCGCTCCTGCCAAATGGCGATTGGTTTGATTTCCTGCGTCAGGAATTGCTTCGCCTGCCGACAGTCGCACGCCGTTACGGCGAGTGGTCTTGGCCCTTGGCCTACGTCGTCGTTGGGCTAGTAATGCTTTATTTTTTGATTAGGGGAGGGGGGCGTCCTGCGGATGACTTGGCGTGTTTCGGTTGGCAGTGCATTGCCATCAAAGACATGAGTCCATGTCGATGAATGCTATCCGCAGGAATGTTATTCATCTGCTGCGTCGAGTGGTCGGGCGTGCTGGAGGTGTCCTGCTTTCGTGTTCGGTTCATGAGCAGATTCTTGCCCAGCGGGCCGGTGCGCTGGCAGAGCTCGTGGCAGCAGAAGCCGCTGATTTAACGCCGGGCATTGCGTGCATTGTCTTCAGCAAGGACAGAGCCTTGCAACTTCACGCCCTGCTGTACTCGTACTTCAATCGGGTAGCAAATCCTGCCCCAGTGTACGTCATCTATACGGCGAGTAGCCAAGCGCACCAAAAATCCTACGATGAACTCGTTGATATCTTTTCAGGACAAGCGTCGCCGGTCCACTTTATCGGTGAAATGAGCAGCTTCAAGCAGACCCTGCTCTCGGTCCTCGGGCATCTGCAATGCAGATCAGTAATGTTCTTGGTGGATGATCTAATATTCATTAGGGATGTTGATTTTGCTATAGCCAGTGTGACGGATCCAACAGAGGTGATCGTTAGTCTTCGACATTCACCACATTTGCGTCGAAGCTATACCGCCGATGTCCCGCAGCGCCCTCCTGTTTTCCGTGAATCCTTGCTGTCGTCGAATCTCATCGAGTTCAACTGGTTCGAACAGGGTAATGAATGGTCAGACCCGTGGTCGGTCGATGGCCAGGTGCTATCTCTTGCCGAAGTTAGGGTCATCAGCCGAGTTTCAAATTTTGGTGCTCCTAACAGTTACGAGAATTGCCTTAAGACGTTCAACGACATCGTTTCTAATCGCAAGGGACTGTGTTTCCGCGAAAGCATCATCCTTAATCTGCCAATCAATAGGGTGCAAACCGAAATCGCGAACTTGAGTGGAAATGTTTCGGTAGATGTGCTGTTGGAGCATTGGAATCGTGGACTCGCACTAGATACGAGTATGTTCGATGAGCATATTCCGCTCTCTCCTCATGAAGAACATCTGCCTCGCTTTGTGGTGCGCGCGTGAAACCGTCAGTCATCATCGTCGGCGCTGGAATGGGAGGTTGTGTTTTGGCAGCAGCTCTTGCTGAGACATGGGATGTCACCATGGTCGAGTTGGATGGGCAGAGCACCGGGCTGCAAGGAAGGGTGGTTGATCTTGGACGGGCTGCCGTTACGTGTCCTCACCTTGCGTCGGGATTGGGTGGTACTACAACCGTTTGGCATAACGGTCTGATAGAAGTCGAGTCGGAAGTTTTTCGCGAACGCTGGCCATTCCCTAAAGTCGAGTTGAAAGAACACTATGCGAGAGCATTCCAGCTTCTTTCCGGTACGACTCGCAGTGAAATCTGTAGCACGGACGAGTTGTTGCGCAATGATTTCATTAATAGCCAGATTCCGACGAGGCTACTGAGGGAAAGCCTTTACTATCCTCGACGTCGTATAAATGTTTGGACGTCGTTAGGTCTTACGCGCCAGGTGAAAATGGTTCGTGGGGAAGTGAGCTCTTTTCGAATGGCCCGTGGAAACAGAAGGCTGGCCGGTGTCAGAGTGAATCTGGAGTCAGGGCAAACTGAATTGGCTGCCGACGAAGTCGTGTTGGCCTGCGGCGGACTGGGAACTCCGGTGCTGTTGCAGCGTCTGGCTGCCGTCTCAGACTCCATTTCACTGCAGCTAGCGGGGTACAACTACGAAGACCACCCCTCTGGATTTGTAGCCGAGTTTGTTTCGAGCGTGCCGTTGTACAAGCTTTGGAATCGAACAGTTTCTGGACCCGGCGGATTCCTGCGCCTGCCTTTGGTAATCGAGCAGGATGGTTTGCGAGTTTCGTTTCAGATTCGTCCTGCTGTACAGTTCGGCCAGCGAAACAAGATCGTCAGTCTCCTCGGTGACCTCAGAAACAAGCCCCTCAACCTGAGCAACTATCTACGACTATTTACTCATTGGGACGATATCATCGATATCCTTTCCCTACGCTTTGGGCTTCAGGTTCCAACCCAAAGCTATGCGCTGTTGATGGTTGCGGAGCAGCCACCGAGTGATGCTCAAAGTATTGTAAATTTGGAGGGCGGGCGGGTTGGCCGCAACTGGGATTTGAAATCGACCTACCTCGACTCGCTGAACAAGGCGATAGAGCGAGTGCTTGGTGAGTTAACTCCCATAATCGAGGATGCCCGGATATTTCCAGACTGGGTTTCAAATCTGTTCTCTTCATCTCACCACTCTGGAACGGCTCGCATGCACCATTCACCCGCGGCCGGAGTTTGCAACGGATTGGGGCAGGTGCATGGCATTGAGAATCTTCATGTATGTGATGGTTCTGCGATCCCTGCAAGCGGTAGCGCTAACACGGGCTTGACTATAGCGGCGCTGGCCCTCCGCATGGCCGATACCTTGAGGTCTAGAAAGTCAGGCTAATCTTGATATATGCAAGTTAGATTTTCGCAGGCAATCTCGTGAGATTGTCCAGCAGCCTTTACGATCGGTGCTAGGAGCGCTGATAATATGCCCCTTGAAGTCAGACATGCCAAAAGCGGCATGAATAAGAACTTAAGTGTGCCAGGTCTTGCCTATTCTCAAGTTATTCAGGGGCAGACGGGCGACTGCTTTGAAAAATATACATTTGATGACAAAACCATTGGTCAGCATAGGGATGTCTGTGTTCAATGCCGCCACAACGCTGGAGGTTGCATTGCTCTCAATGTTGAACCAGAGCTATACGCATTGGGAGCTTATCCTTATTGACGATGGGTCCAGTGATGCAACGTCCGACATCATCGCTCGTTTCGACGATCCTCGCATCGTACGAGTCGCTGACGGAAGGAATCTCGGTCTTGCAGCGCGGCTTAACCAAACAGTTGCGCTTGCCAAAGGAAAATACTTCGCACGTATGGATGCAGACGATCTTTCGTTTCCGGAGAGGATCGAGCGGCAGGTGGAATATTTAGAGGCGCATCCAGAAGTCGACTTGCTGGGTTCGGGGGCCCTTGCCATCGACAACCACAATGTCTTGATTGGGAAATTCCGCGTGTTGTTAGCACATGAGGATATTTGTGCAAACCCCTGGAATGGGATCAACCTGCCGCATCCCACCTGGATGGGGAAGACCGAATGGTTTAAGGCGCATCCTTACGATCCGTCGATGCGCCGGGCTCAGGATCAACTGCTGCTCGTTAGTGCCTATTTGGTCAGCCGTTACGCCTGCCTTGGCGACAGTTTGCTTGCTTATCGCGTCGATCGACCGTCGCTGAAAAATGCTCTCAGAAATCGAGGGTATTACGCTGCTGCTTTGTTCACGCTTGCCGCCACGCGAGGCCATTGGTTTGGGGCCAGCTTAGCAGCCGCCAAGCAAGCAGCAAAAGCGTCTGTGGAACTGTTGTTCGGACTATTGAACGCTACTTCGGTGTTGGACAGAAAGCGTTTTGAGGCTACGAATCGGGACGATTGCGAGCGCTGGGATGCGCTCAGAACCTCTTTGGGTATCCTGTGCAAAACCTCGGAGAATTGAATGTGCGGTTTTAGCGGCTTTATTTCCCCCAACCTGCATTTGGAAAAAAGTCGTGAGGTTCTTGCTCGGATGGGGAATACGCTGTTTCTTCGCGGTCCCGACGAGATGGGGACTTGGACTTCCGAAAACGGTAGCGTAGGCCTTGTTCACCGCCGGCTGGCAGTGATAGAGCTGGGGGCAGGAGGACGTCAGCCGATGATTTCGCCCTCTGGGCGTTATGTCATTGTGTTTAATGGCGAAATTTACAATCACGATGCAGTACGTGCTGATCTCGCCAGTACTGGGGTGGGCTTCCGTAGCCATTCAGACACTGAGGTATTGCTGGCTGCGCTTGAGCATTGGGGCACAGAGCAGACTTTGCAGCGTTGCGTGGGCATGTTCGCCTTTGCGCTATGGGACAGGGAACAGCGCAGACTGGTGTTGGCGCGTGACCGTTTCGGCGAAAAGCCGCTTTATTATGGCTGGCAAGGCGGTAGCTTTATTTTCGGCTCGACCGTGCAGGCCCTGCGGCAGCATCCCGAATGGCAAGGGCAACTGAACAGGGAGGCCGTATCTCTGCTCATCCGTTACGACTACATTCCTGCACCACACAGCATTTATGTCGGAGTGAGCAAACTGATGCCGGGAACCTGGCTTGAGCTTGCATGGCGCGATGGCGGCTGGCGGGAAAGCACGAATACCTATTGGTCAGCGCTGGGGATGGCGGCTCGAGCGAGTGCGACACCCTACACGGGGAGTTTCGGAGAAGCCGCCGACGTACTGGAGGGGCTGTTAAAGCAGACGATTAAAGGGCAAATGCTTGCCGATGTGCCACTCGGCGCCTTTCTCTCCGGTGGTATTGATTCGAGCACCGTGGTCGCTTTGATGCAGCTGGAATCTCGCCGGCCAGTGCGTACCTTTACCATCGGATTCGACAATCCGGAATACGACGAATCGCCGGCTGCCGAAGCGGTGGCGCGCCATTTAGGGACTGCGCATACGACCTGCGCCCTGAGTGAGACCGATGTGTTGGCGCTGATTCCTCGCATGCCAACGATTTACGACGAGCCCTTTGCTGATGCGTCTCAATTGCCGACAGCTCTAGTTTCGCAAGTGGCGCGGCGGGATGTCACGGTTGCACTTTCTGGCGATGGTGGTGACGAAATCTTTGGTGGCTATAACCGCTATGTGCTGGGTGAGCGTCTTCGCCGCCAGCGCCAGCGTCTTCCTCAGTTTGTGCGACAGCTCGGTGCTAACTGTATGCGAGCTATTTCGCCGCCTGCCTGGGACAGTCTTTGGGGTTTTCTGCCTGCGTTGCACCGCCCTAGGCATGGCGGCGAAAAGCTCCACAAGCTGGCCGCAGTTATATCGTCGAGCGATGATCGGGAAATGTATCAACGCATGACCTCCTTCTGGCTGGATGGGGTGCCGATGTCAGATCCATGTGAGTTAGGGTCTGTCTTGGAGAGCGATGTATGGCACTCTGCCTATTCCTTCCAGGAAAAAATGATGCTCGCCGACACGTTGTCATATCTGCCAGACGACATTCTGGTCAAGGTCGATCGTGCGGCGATGGGCTTCAGTCTTGAAACACGTGCTCCCTTCCTTGATCACAGGTTGTTTGAATTCGTTTGGTCCCTGCCCATGTCTTACCGGATTCGTGGAAGCCAGGGAAAATCGCTGTTGCGCGAAGTGCTGTATCGTCACGTGCCACCTGCATTGGTCGAACGTCCCAAGACTGGGTTCTCGCTGCCTATTGGTGATTACCTCCGCGGCCCGTTACGTGAATGGGCAGAAACTCTTCTTAGCGAGAAGCGCGTGTCTCAAGAAGGCTACTTCGATGCGAAAAGAGTAAGGGCCGTTTGGGAGCAGCATCTTTCTGGTAAGCAAAATCGGCAATATGATATTTGGAGCGTGCTCATGTTCCAAGCCTGGCTGGAGTGCTGGGCATGAAAGTATGTCAACTTTGTGCTGTTGACTTTACTCTCGATAAATTCTTGTTGCCGTTGATTGATGGCATGATGACAGAAGGCTGGGATGTGACTGCCGTGTGCTCCGATGGCCCATCTATTTTGTCTTTGAGATCGCGTGGTTACCGTGTCTGCACAGTGCCTATTGCGCGTAGTATGAATCCCATTATCGCGTTGCGGTCACTATTTTCGTTGTGGAGGCTATTCCGGCGCGAGCATTTCGATGTACTTCATGCGCATACACCAGTTGCGGCGCTAATTGGGCGCGCTGCTGCTCGCCTAGCGGGCATCCCATTAGTGGTCTATACCGCGCATGGCTTTTACTTTCACGATGACATGGAGGGTTGGAAGCGCGCATTCTTCGTGATGCTGGAGCGAATAGGAGGGTGGTGGACCGATCTGCTATTTTGCCAAAGTGCTGAAGATGCGAAGGACGCAGTTCGTGAGCATATCGCTTTGCCAGCAAGTGTTTTGGCGATTGGAAATGGTGTAGATGTGGAGCGTTTTGATCCGGTAAGAGCCGGTGTTGTAAGCGCCGCACGTGTGAGTCTTGGGATTCCTGATGAGGCCTTTGTTGTTGGCTTTATTGGTCGTCAGGTTCGGGAAAAGGGTGTTTGTGAGTTCTTGCAGGCTGTGACAGCTCTGGCGAATCAGCACTCGGATTTGTGGGTGCTGTTGGTCGGAGCGCGATTGGATAGTGATCATGCTCGGGGAGTAGAGGTTGAATTTTCTGCTGCTCAATCTGCGTTGGGCCGCCGCTTGGTCGCTCCTGGATTGCGGGACGATATTCCACAACTCTTGGCTGCAATGGATGTTTTTTGCCTTCCCTCGTGGCGCGAAGGAATGCCAAGAACGATCATAGAAGCAATGATGATGTCTAAGCCAGTTGTGGCAACAAATATCCGTGGATGTCGCGAGGAAGTAGTGCATGAGAAAACTGGACTACTCGTACCAGTGCGCTCGCCGGCAAGGCTTGCGGATGCGATTGAGAGATTAATCTGCGCTCCCGAATGGGCGAAGCAACTGGGTGAGGCCGCTAGAGTACGAGCACTGAATTTTTACGACGAAAAGAGAATTGTGGCCTTGCAGTTGGATCGGATTAAAAGAGAAGCGTTCGCGCGCGGCTTGTTAGACCGCGGATGACCTGGTTATTTGATTTAACCGCGGTAAGTCCCTCAGCTGTGGACCGATTCTGATCGGGGGCATGAGCGCTACCTAGTGCTCGATTCGCGTGACTCAATCAAGATTGATCTAATTTTCTTGTGCGTTGGTGCGGGCGTTCTCGAATTGATGCGAGGCGTTACGAGTTTTTCGCAAGAGAACGGTAGGGCGAATTTCCGTGTCTCGCAATGTTGAACCGGACGCTGATTTCTTTCAGAGGCGTTTAGTTGGATTTGAGTGTGACTTTTGTGGCAGATGCCGCGAGAGGCCATCCTTCGGGATGGGGGGGGCACACTAACAAGCTAGCCTGACTGGAGTAAGCATGCTTTTGCATAACTTTACGATCCCTATGTTGGCATTGCCACGATGGGCCAAGCGCTTTGTCGTTTTGGCACTTGATACCGCCCTGTGCGCGCTGACCGTCTGGTTGGCCTACTACCTGCGGTTGGGGGATTTTGTGGCGCTGTCTGGTAGTGCTCTGGTCGCCGTTTTGGCCTCCATCGGCATCGCTCTACCCATCTTCATTGTATCGGGGTTGTATCGAGCCATTTTTCGCTATAGCGGTTGGCCGGCCTTGTTGGCGGTTGCCAGAGCAATCGGTGTTTATGGTTTGCTTTACGCATCCATATTCACTGCGATGGGAATTCAAGATGTCCCTCGTACCGTTGGCATCATTCAGCCAATACTATTGCTCCTTTTCGTTGGTGCATCTCGAGCCTTTGCACGTATTTGGCTCGGTGATCAGTATCAGAGCATTCTTAAGCACGCATCTCGCCCCAAAGTGCTTATCTATGGTGCCGGGCGCACCGGCCGCCAGTTAGTTGCTGCCATGGCTAATAGCCATGAGATGCAGGTCGTTGGATTTCTGGACGACGATGATCGTCTGCACGGTCATGTGCTGAATGGCCAACCCATCTATAACCCTGCGGATTTAGCCAATCTCGCCGCTACATTGACCGTCAGTGATGTGTTACTGGCTATGCCTAGTCTGAGCCGCAAGCGACGCAATGAAATTTTGGCCCAAATTCGGACCGCCCGTGTGGCAGTCCGTACGCTGCCCAGCGTTACCGATTTGGCTCAAGGTAAGGTCAGCATTTCTGATTTGCGTGAATTAGATATCGATGACTTGCTCGGTCGAGAGCCGGTCACGCCCAATCATTTATTGTTGGCAATGAACATACGTAGCAAGGTGGTCATGGTCACGGGGGCGGGAGGCTCCATCGGTAGCGAGCTCTGTCGCCAGATACTCTCCGTGGGCCCAAACAAGCTGTTACTGATCGAACAGAGTGAGTTTGCACTTTACGGTATTCACCAGGAACTCGAAGAAAAGTTCGTCGATCGCGGCGTCGTGCTGGTACCGCTTTTGGCTTCAGTACAAGATAATGAGCGAATGCGCGAGATCATGTCCACCTGGCATCCAGACACGGTCTATCACGCCGCTGCTTACAAGCATGTGCCGATCGTTGAGCACAATCCAGCCGAAGGTATCAAGAACAATGTGCTCGGCACGCTGTTCACGGCGGTGGCCGCAGCAGAGAATGGTGTTGCTGACTTCGTCCTAATCAGTACCGATAAGGCCGTGCGCCCCACCAATATCATGGGCGCCAGCAAGCGATTGGCGGAAATGGTGCTGCAAGCCCTTGCTGCAACTGCTCTTGGAACCAAGTTCAGCATGGTGCGTTTCGGCAATGTGCTGGGCTCGTCTGGTTCAGTGGTGCCGAAATTCCGGCAGCAAATCCGCGACGGTGGGCCGATAACGCTCACCCATCCGGATATTACCCGCTACTTTATGACCATCCCTGAGGCTTCCCAGCTAGTGATTCAGGCCGGCGCCATGGCAAAAGGCGGTGATGTGTTCGTCCTCGATATGGGCCAATCGGTCAAGATCATTGATCTGGCGCGGCGGATGATTGAGCTCTCCGGTTTGACTGTGAAGGACGAGCAGAATCCTGATGGTGACATTGCGATTGAGATCACGGGGCTACGGCCCGGTGAGAAACTATACGAAGAGTTGCTAATTGGCGACAACCCTAAACCCACATCCCATTCGCGGATTATGAAAGCTCATGAGGAATTTATCCCCTGGATAGATCTGGAAGCTGACCTAAATGCCTTGAAATTGGCCCTCAATGTGAACGATGTGGGTTTGATCCGATTGATAATGACAAAGCTCGTTACCGGTTACACGCCGAGCGATGACATTGTCGACTGGGTGTATCTGGAGCAGGAGGCAGAGGCTGCCGCCGGTCTTGCCAACTGACTGAGACTACTTGATGCAGCAATCTTTACAAGCCCTATGACAATCACTCGCGTCAATAGGTCAGGCCACCTCTTTTCCGGGGCAGTTCCGAGCTTCATGGGGTTGTTGTTGCCATTGATTCTTGGTGTTTACTCTGTTCCATATATCATCGATCGGTTAGGCATTGAACGTTTTGGTGCATTGACCGTTGTCTGGGCCGTAGCCGGATATTTCAGTTTGTTCGATTTTGGTATTTCACGCGCTATGACCCAACGCGTCGCAGGGAATGCCGATCCTCAAGCGTGTGGGCGGATTGTCCGATCTGGTTTGACGCTTCTCCTCATTCTGGGGGTCGGAGGCATGCTTGTCATCGGACTGGTGAGCTGGGTGGCTATGTCTGCGGGAGTTCTTTCCGCATCCCGCGAGAATATTTATGCATCACTGTTTCTTGGTATGGGAATCCCGTTCCTGATGATAGGTCAGGGGTTGAGAGGGATACTCGAGGGGCTGTGCCGATTTTCGGTACCAGCATGGGGGCGAATTATTAATGGGGTCATGACTTTTGGGGCCCCAATTCCATTGCTTGCGGAGCATTCTGGTATCGACATCTTGGTGGCTACATTGAGTCTTGGGCGTATGGCAACGATGCTTCTCCAAGGCTTTGCCTGTAAATCTGAATTGCTCCAAGCGTGGAGTACGAAACCCTTGGGAAGCGATACAAGCCAGTTACTACGGTTGGGGGGGTGGATGACGGTTTCCAGTATCGTGAGTCCGCTCATGTTGTTTGTGGATCGGATCATGGTGTCCACCAGTATCCATGCACAAGCGCTTGCTTATTACACAACGCCATTCGAAATGGTAACTCGCTTACTAATCGTTCCAGGTGCAATAGGTTCAGCTGTCTTCCCTAGACTGAGCAGGTTGCATAGGGTCGCTGATTCCTCCGCCGCTGAAGCTGCGCTTGCCGGGATGGCGCTCACACTAGGAATTATGGCTCCGATGGTTGTTGGTCTCCAGCTTTTCTCTTTTGAGATACTCGATCTTTGGTTGGGTCCGACATTTGCTGAAAAGGGGAGCCTGCCGATGCAGTTGATTGCGTGGGGCGTGTTTCTGAATGGTATTGCTCAATTTCCATTTATTTACTTGCAAAGTGCTGGTAAGCCAGACCTTATTGCCAAAGTGCATTTGATTGAATTCCTGCTCTACATACTGGCTGTGCCCACTATGCTTAACGCGTGGGGAATCAATGGTGTTGCATGTGCGTGGCTGGTTCGGGCGGCCGTTGATTTGGTTCTGATTGGCGCACTCAGTGTTGTCGGTGTAGACCGGGTTATTTCTGTGCGCTTGGTGGTGATAGTCGTGGTTTCTCTGGTTACGGGTGGGATCAGTCTTCTGTTCGAAGTGCCCATGCACGGGATTCCGGATCGGGTGCTATATCTGCTAGTGCTGACTGTTGGATGCGTCTTGATATCGCGCGGGCTTGTTCGCACCGTTTATGGGAAAGCGAGTTACTAGTGAATCCAATATTATGGGTTTCTATATTGTCGGTAGTTTTACTTGTCATACATCTATACCAATGGAGGGGTATAGCTTCCCCCATCGGGATTTTCCATTCGCTTCTTTGGTTGGGGGTGAGTCTCTCCTACGCAATATGGCAAGCCGACCTTGAGGTAATCTCAACAAAAACCCTCTGGATTATAGGGATAGGCATTGCGATGTTTAGCGGTGGATTTCTGGCTGGCATGCAATTGAAGCCATTACCTGCTAAGTTTTTGCATCCTGAAGGCGTTTTTACCAGGATAGTGCCCTTGCCGACTATCATTGTGGCTGTATCTGTGATCGGGTTGGCCTCGATGCTTCATCAGGCGTTGGCTTTGGTGTCAATAGATACATCAAGTTCATTGGTTGGGAGCGGCTCATGGTACGCAAGGTTGCGGTTGGTCCTAGTGTCCGAGAAAGCGGGAAGTTACGGGCTCGCTAGTTATGTGCTCAATTTCTCCTTTGTGGGGTCGGCCTACTTGGCATATATGTCTCGCATTGGCAAGTCAAGCCGTATGCTTGGGCCAAGTATTCTCCTCTCGCTGGGATTTTGTTTTTTGGCAACCGGCAGAACATACCTCATCCTGTTCGGGTGCCTGATGTTGGCTGCTGTCGGACCCTCAAGGCAGAACAAACGAATTGTCCTGCTTATCACCGCAATGGCGGCACTTGTCGCCGTAACGTGGGTTGGAGGGCGTTTTAACCAAGCCTCTGTAGGTGCATTCCTTGCCTCGATGGAACACCATGCAAAGCTCTATTTTGTTGCGCCGGTGGCAGCTTTGAACTATCTAATTAACTTGGACTTGCCATCCACAGGAGGTGGATACACTTTCCGGACACTTTTGGCCGTATTAAAGGTGATGGGCATGGGACTAGAGGTGCCTGATCTCATTCAGCCCTATCCCAACGTGAAATTGTCTGCCAATGTGTACACTGTTTTTAGTCCCTATTATCGGGATTTTGGGGTTGCAGGTGTTGCACTGCTCATGGCACTTCTCGGTCTGCTACATGGTTGGATATTGATACAAATCAGCCAGCAGAGGTCCTTCCTATTGAGCGTGGCCTCGGGCATATTGTGTTACGCATTGCTGATGCAGTTCTTTCAGGATCAGTATTTCAGTCTTCTCTCCCAATGGATTCAACTGATCGGCTGGGCTTACGTATTCTCGTTGCTTGAATGTAAGACAACTGCGGACACAGGTAGTGGACATTGATTCTTTCAATCATCATCGTTAATTGGAACTCAGGAAAGCAACTAGAAGCCTGCATTAATTCCATTTGTCATGCAGCGGCGCTCTTGAATGCCGAATGGGAGGTGATCGTTGTCGATAACGCTTCCAGTGATGATTCACTCTCAAGAATTTCGAAAATGAGGGGAGACTTGACACTGCTCAAGAATTCACAGAATCGTGGGTTTGCAGCAGCGTGTAATCAAGGTGCAATTTTGGCTAAAGGCCGCTATCTGCTGTTTCTTAATCCAGATACCCGATTGCTTCCTGACTCCCTGGAAAAACCTATTTCTTTCATGGAGGCTAAAGCCAGTCACGGCATAGGGATCTGTGGCATAAGGTTGCTTGATGATGCGGGCAATACTTCCACATGTGCGTCGCGCTTTCCCGGGGTGCGCGTGATGGTCGGTTCGTTGCTTGGGCTGTCCGTTTGTTTTCCACGACTCTTCCCATCCCACTTAATGCGGCCGGCGGAGCTTGAGACGAATCAGTTCGTCGATCAAGTGACCGGAGCGTATTTCCTTGTTCGTCGTAAAGTTTTCGACGCTTGCGGGGGATTCGATGAGAGGTTCTTTGTTTATTATGAGGAAGTTGATTTTTCATTGCGCGCTTTGAAGCAAGGATTTTCTTCCTATTTACTTGCGGATGTGGCTGCGTTTCATCGGGGGGGGGGGTGCTCTGAGCAAGTCAAAGCCACACGCTTGTTTTATTCGCTACGTAGCCGAATCCAGTATGCGAACAAGCATTTCTCCATTGTTGAAAAAGCTGGCTTGTGGCTGGTTATGGCTATCGAGTTTCCGGCTCGAATCGTTCGGGCCGTCATTCATGCGTCACCAACTGAAGTCCGAGATTCGGTTGCGGCCTACATATTGCTAGCTAGATACTATCTACAACGACAACTATGAGTAAATGTCGCTGTTTGATGACTGCTGAGAAAAAAACGATGGGCGGACCCAAGTTGCTGTCTAGATCAGGGGATTCTTCCATTAGATGTCTCGTTCTGTCGCGATATGGTATTCGTGGTGCGAGTTCGCGGGTTAGATTCGCCCAGTATTTTCCTCAATTGGCGTCATATGGAATTGAGTGCCATTTCAGCCCATTGCTGGAAGACAGCTATTTGCTTCGGCGCTATGCGCACAGCCCGCTCCGTTTTCTTGATGTCTTTACGGGTTACCTGAAACGCTTTGAGCAACTTTTGTCGGCGCGGCAGTTTGATGTGATTTGGCTAGAGGGTGAATTGTTCCCCGGCTTGCCCGCGGCATTTGAGCAGCTGATCTTGCGCAGTGGCGTTCCGTATGTACTGGACTATGACGATGCAATTTTCCTCCGGTACGAAAAGCAGCTTGAGTCGTGGTTCGGGGGGTTGTTTCGGGATAAATTTTCGCGCCTTATTTCGGGGTCGGCTGCCGTTACGGCCGGAAACCGCTTTCTTGAGAACTGGGCTCAAAAAGAGGGGGCGCGGCGAGTTGTATATATCCCCTCAGTGATAGATGCTGGTCGATATGTTTCAACTAGCGAGTCTTCGGGCCCGGGTGGGCGGTTTGTGGTGGGCTGGATAGGTAGTCCACATACTGCGAGGTACCTAGACATAGTGGCTCCCGCGCTTGAAAGGCAGAATAGGCTGACCCCGCTAGAATTAATGACCATTGGCGCTGGTCCGATGGGCGATTATCCTGTCCCAGTTCGACAGCATGAGTGGTCGCTGGCGAGAGAGGTCGAGTTGATCGAGGCTATGGATGTCGGAATAATGCCACTGCCCAGCGACGCGTGGTCACTAGGTAAGTGCGGCTATAAGCTGATTCAATACATGGCGCTTGGTAAGCCGGTTGTCGCGTCTGCTGTGGGCGCGAACCTAGATATAGTTGCACATGGAGTGAATGGATTTCTTGCACAAGGTGATGATGATTGGGTCCGAGGGCTAGCTTGCTTGGCCGAGTCGCAAGCATTGCGTTCAAATTTTGGTAGATTGGGCCGAGAGCGCATTCAGGAGCATTTTACGACCCAGATAACCGCTCCGGTTGTCGCCAGCGTACTGCGGAGTGCAGTGAAAGGCGGGTAATGAGCCCGGTGGTTCGGTTTGAACGGAGCATGCATTGAGCAGCGTTTATGGGAGGGGGAGGTAATGCGCAAACGCATGCGAAGCCAATGAAAATCGGTCGTGTCGGGCGATTACATTGGCGCCGGCTGTCTGGAAACTTAACTGACGCTTCTTGCTGAAACAAGATTCCGCCATGCGTCATGAAAAGCCTCTATCTCCTAGGCTTCAACAAATATCCTGAACCTGATAGGAGGCTTGGCCACCGAGCTTTAAAGGCACCGGTCCACCTGTTTTGCATCCTTTCGCAACTCTTGCCAGGGCCCCAATGATGGTGCTGAGCGAAAAGGATCTCTGTGGGTTGCAGTCTCCCGTGGGGGCTGTGCTTAGTCAAAAATGTGCGGGTGAAGTGCGAGTCGGGCAATCACCCGAACCATTCCTCACTGACTCGCAGTCGGGTATTCAGAGGTTTTGGGGTAGGGGTCGAAATAGGCCGTCTTCCCACAACCAAAATTTTATAAGGAGGAATGGGCCCAAGCCTGTCCCTTTTTTGTTTTATGCTGTCGGTTAAGGGTGGATTCCGGCATCAGACCGGAAGCGCCGAGTTCAACGAGGTTGGAGCACGTCCATGGCGAAGCCGGCAGGTCTTCCCAATTTGCGCCTGTTCGCAGTGATCTGCGTACTGGCCGTTACGGCGGTGGGGGCGTTGCTGTATCCGCGCCTGGCGGCCTCGCCCGATGCGGCGGTCGAACCCATGCCCGCCCTGCTGGCGACCACCCCGATCCGCCCCGGCGAGCCCCTGCTTCCCCTGCCCGACAGCCTGCCGGTGGACCCGGCCAAGGTGGCCCTGGGGCGTCTCCTCTTCAACGATCCCCGCCTCTCCCGCGACGACTCCCTGGCCTGTGCCGGCTGCCATGACCTGCAGCGGGGCGGTGCCGACGGCATGCCGGTGTCCCGCGGGGTGGACGGCAAGAAGGGCGGCATCAATGCCCCCACGGTGCTCAATGCCGCCTTCAATTTCCGCCAGTTCTGGGACGGCCGCGCCGCCACCCTGGAGGAGCAGGTGGAAGGTCCGGTGCACAATCCGCTGGAAATGGCTGCGGATTGGGACCAGGTGCTGGCCAAGCTGCAGGCCGACAAGGAACTGCGCAGCCGCTTTGCCAGTGCCTACCCGGCCGGGCTGACGGCGGCCACGGTGCGCCACGCCATTGCCGAGTACGAACGCTCCCTGCTCACCCCCTCCCGTTTCGACCGCTGGCTGCGGGGCGACGACACCGCCCTTTCCGACGAGGAAAAGGCCGGTTACCGCCTGTTCAAGCGCCACGGCTGCTCTTCCTGCCACCAGGGAGTGAATGTGGGCGGCAACCTGTTCCAGCGCTTCGGCGTCATGGACAACTACTTCGCCAACAAGAAGGCCCTGACCGCCGCCGACATGGGGCGTTTCAACGTCACCGGCCGGGACGAGGACCGGCATGTGTTCAAGGTGCCGACCCTGCGCAACGTGGCGCTCACCGCCCCCTATTTCCACGACGCCGCCACTTCCTCCCTGGACGAGGCGGTGGCCCTCATGGGGCGCTACCAGTTGGGCGTGGAGCTGCCGGCCCGGGACGTGACCCTGATCGTCACCTTCCTGCAGTCCCTCAACGGGGACGTGCGGCCATGACCCGCCTGCCGTCCTGGAAGGGCGCCGCCCCCTGGCTGCTGGTGCTGATCCTCACCGTCATCCTGGTGGGGCTGTTCCAGCGCAGCACCGGGGCCGACGTCGCCGAGCAGGCCCGGGTCGAGGCCCTGGTGCATGAGATCGTCGCCCTGGACGCCCGCCTCAACCAGGACCTGCTCAAGCTGCGCCACCGCCAGTTGCAGGACTACGACGCGGTGGCGGCGGCGGACGAGCGCATTTCCGCCCTGCTGCAACGCCTGCAGGCAGAACTGCAGCGCCACGGCAGCGAGGCCATGACTCCGGTGCTGGCCCTGTGGCAGGAAAAGCGGGAAGGACTGGAGCGCTTCAAGCAGCAGAACGCCCTGCTGCGCAATTCCCAGGACCACTTCCTCAATCTCTCCAGCCAGCTCCTGCGTGCCAGCGACAGCCCGGACGGCCGCGGCAGCGTGCCCCACAGCGCCCTGCTGGCGACGGTGGGGCGGGAAATCATGGAGTTCCTCATCCGCGGCGAGGCCGACGACATGCCGGCGGTGGCCGCCGACCTCTCCGCTCTGCAGGACCAGGTCGTCGGCTGGCCCCTGGAGGTGCGGCGCCAGGTGCTGCTGATGACGGCCCACGGCCAGCAGGTGCTGCGCCATCGCCTGGACGTGGAGAGCCTGCTCAACGAACTCACCGGCAGCCCCTTCGCCGGCAGCCTGGAGGCCTCCTACCGGGACTACAGCGAAATCTACCGCCAGGACCTGAAGCAGGCAGAAAGCTACCGCCTGCTGCTGGCCCTGTTTGCCCTGTTCCTCATCGCCACCGTGGTCTACATCATGGTGGAGCTGAAGAAGTCGGCCCTGGAGCTGGGCCACAGCCATGCCTTCCTCGACAACATCGCCAATACCCTGGCCGAAGGCATCCTGGCCCTGGACCGGGGCGGCCGCATCACCTTCGCCAACCAGCGGGCCGAAGCCCTGCTGGGGGCGGCGCCGGGCGGCCTGCTCGGCCGCGATGCCGCCACGGTGCTGTGGCCCGGCGCGGCGCCGGCCGAGGTTTCCGGCCTGGCCCGGGCCCTGGCCACCGGCGCCGTGTTCGAGGGCGAGGACGATTTCGTGCGCAGCGACGGCAGTGCCTTCCCGGTGGCCGTGCTGGGGGCGCCCCTGCGGGGCGGCGAGGGCGACGCCGACCAGGCCGGCTACGTGGCCTCCTTCCGCGACATCAGCGAAATCAAGCAGGCTGAGGCCCGCCTGCATCTGGCGGCCCGGGTCTTCGACAGCCTGGGCGAGGCCATGGTGGTGACCGATGCCCGGGGCCGCATCCAGTCGGTCAATCCGGCCTTCTCCGAGGTCACCGGCTATTCCGAGGCGGACGCCCGGGGCCGGGCGCCGGGCCACATCCTGGCCTCGGGCCAGCACGATCCGGCCTTCTATGCCCAGATGTGGCAGAGCCTGCAGGAGCAGGGCAAGTGGCAGGGCGAAGTGATCAACCGGCGCAAGTCCGGCGAGACCTATCCGGAGTGGCTGTCCATCACCGCCATCAAGGACGGGGCCGGCCAGGTCAGCCAGTACGTGGGCCTGTTCACCGATATCACCGACCGCAAGCAGGCCGAGGCCCACATCCACCACCTGGCCTACCACGACCCCCTCACCGGCCTGCCCAACCGCCGCCTTTTCTACGACCGCCTGGAAAACGCCCTGCGCCAGGCCCACCGTTCCCGGCGCAAGCTGGCGGTGCTGCTGCTGGACCTGGACCGCTTCAAGGCGGTGAACGACACCCTGGGCCACGACCAGGGCGACCTGCTGCTCAAGGAAGTGGGGGCCCGCCTCAGTCTCTGTCTGCGGGAGGGCGACACCCTGGCCCGCCTCGGCGGCGACGAGTTCGTCCTGCTGCTGCCCGAAGTGCTGTCGGCGGAGGATGCCAGCATCGTCGCCGGCAAGCTGTTGGCCCAGTTCGACCAGCCGGTGCGGCTCGGGGAGCGGGAGATTTTTGCCTCCACCTCCATCGGCATCGCCCTCTACCCGGCCGACGGGGAGGACGGGGAGTCCCTGCTCAAGCATGCCGACGTGGCCATGTACGCAGCCAAGGACGGTGGCCGGGCGGCCTACCGCTTCTTCATCGCCAGCCACAACGAGCGTTCCCTGGAGCGGCTGGAACTGGAGAACGACCTGCGCCGGGCCGTCGAGGGCGAGCAGCTGCTGCTCTACTACCAGCCCCAGATCGGTGCCAGCAGCGGCCGCATCGCCGGGGTCGAGGCCCTGGTGCGCTGGCGCCATCCGACCCGGGGCCTGGTCATGCCCGACAGCTTCATCGCCCTGGCGGAAAACGCCGGCCTCATCGACGCCATCGGCCACTGGTGCCTGGTGGCCGCCTGCCGCCAGCTGCGGGCCTGGCAGGAGCAGGGGGTGCCGGTGCCGCGGGTGGCGGTGAATGTCTCGGCCCGCCAGCTGCGGCGCTGGGACTTCGCCCAGGAGGTGCTGCAGGTGGTGACCCAGAGCGGCATCGACCCGGCCGGCCTGGAGCTGGAACTGACGGAAAGCTCCCTGGCCGACGACCCGGAACAGATCCTGGCCATCTTCAGCACCCTGCGCCAGGCCGGGGTGCGGGTCTCCATCGACGATTTCGGCACTGGCTATTCCTCCCTTTCCTATCTCTCCCGGTATCCGGTGGACGAGGTGAAGATCGACCGCAGCTTCGTCTCCCGCCTCCTGGACGACCGGGAGGCGCGCTCTGTGGTGCGGGCGGTGATCCTCCTGGCCCACGGCCTGGGCATGCGCACCGTCGCCGAAGGGGTGGAGACCGAGGCCCAGTGGCAGGTGCTGAGCGACCTGGATTGCGACGAACTGCAGGGCTACCTGTTCAGCAAGCCGGTGCCGCCGCACCAGATTCCCCTGCTCAAGGGCGACTGGCAGCGCAGCGAGAGCCGCCTGCCGGTGTGACGGGCAAGGGCCGTACGGGCCTTTGCTTTATGCGTTTTCTCAAATAAACAAATAGCCAAAGAAGCTTTGTGGTTCTAAACACCTTGTTTAGAGTTCGCTTCTGAAGAGTCAGCCATCGCTGGAAGGAACCCCCATGAAGAACGCCGTTTCCCCCGTTTCCCGCCTGTTCGCCGCCCTGCTCCTGGCGGGCGGCCTGGTCGCCCCGGCCCTGGCCGATGTCACCCTGCTCAACGCCTCCTACGACGTGGCCCGTGATTTCTACAAGGACTACAACCCCATGTTCACCAAGCACTGGCAGGCCAAGGCCGGTGAAAAGGTGGAAGTGAAGCAGTCCCACGGCGGTTCCTCCAAGCAGGTGCGGGCCGTGGCCGACGGCCTGGAAGCGGACGTGGTGACCATGAACCAGGCCACCGACGTCGATTACCTGGCCGACAAGGGCCTGGTGGCCAAGGACTACGCCAAGAAATTCCCCAACAACGCCTCGCCCTACACCTCCACCATGGTGTTCATCGTGCGCAAGGGCAACCCCAAGGCCCTGAAGGACTGGTCCGACCTGGCCAAGTCCGGCGTCGAAGTGATCGTGCCCCACCCCAAGAACACCGGCAACGGCCGCTACACCTACCTGGCCGCCTGGGGCTACGCCCTCAAGCAGCCCGGCGGCAACGACAAGAGCGCCTTGGAATTCGTCGGCAAGATCCTGAAGAACGCCCCCCTGTTCGCCGCCGGCGGCCGGGATGCCACCACCACCTTCATGCAGCGCCGCCTGGGCGACGTGCTGGTCACCTTCGAATCCGAGGCCGAGCTGATCGCCAAGGAATTCGGCCGCGGCGAGTTCGAGGTGGTCTATCCCAGCGTTTCCATCCTGGCCGAGTTCCCGGTGGCCGTGGTGGACAAGGTGGTGGACAAGAAGGGCAGCCGCAAGCAGGCCCAGGCCTACCTGGACTACCTGTGGTCCAAGGAAGGCCAGGAGAACGCCGCCCAGAACTACCTGCGGCCCCGGGATGCGGAAGTGCTGAAGAAGTATGCCGCCCAGTTCCCCAACATCAAGACCTTCTCCGTGGATGAAGTGTTCGGCGGCTGGAGCAAGGCGGCCAAGGCCCACTTCGTCGATGGCGGCTCCTTCGACCAGCTCTACGTGCAGAAGTAATCCACCCCCGCCCCCGACCCCCGCGGCGCCGGGCCGGCCTGCAAGGCTCCCCGGCGCCGTCGTTTGAGAAACCCATGTCAGCCAAGAAAAACAACGTCCTCCCCGGCTTCGGCCTGGCCCTGGGCTACACCCTGGTGTACCTCTCGGTGCTGGTGCTGATCCCCCTGGGCGGCCTGGTGCTCAAGTCCACCGCCCTGACCTTCGCCCAGTTCTGGGACATCGCCACCACCGAGCGAGCCCTCGCGGCCTATCGGGTGACCTTCGGCGCCTCGGCCCTGGCCGCCGTCATCAACGCCTTCTTCGGCCTCATCGTGGCCTGGGTGCTGGTGCGCTACGACTTCCCCGGCAAGCGCCTGATCGACTCCTTCGTCGATCTGCCCTTCGCCCTGCCCACCGCCGTGGCCGGCATCACCCTGGCCACCCTCTATTCCACCAACGGCTGGATCGGCAAGTACCTGGAGCCCCTGGGCCTGAAGGTGGCGTACACGCCCCTGGGCATCGTCGTGGCCCTCACTTTCATCGGTCTGCCCTTCGTGGTGCGCACCCTGCAGCCGGTGATCGAGGACATCGAGCCGGAAGTGGAGGAGGCCGCCGCCACCCTGGGCGCCTCCCGCTGGCAGACCTTCCGCCGCATCATCTTCCCCGCTATCTTCCCCGCCCTGCTCACCGGTTTCGCCCTGTCCTTCTCCCGGGCCGTGGGCGAGTACGGCTCGGTGATCTTCATCGCTGGCAACATGCCCCTCATTTCCGAGATCACGCCCCTGCTCATCATTTCCAAGCTGGAGCAGTACGACTACGTGGGCGCCACCGCCCTGGCGGTGGTGATGCTGGGCATTTCCTTCGTCCTGCTGCTGGCCATCAACGGCCTGCAGTGGTGGGCCGCCAATCGTCACAACAACCGTAATACCGGAGGCGAGCAATGAGCGTGCGCCGTGCCAATACCGAACCGGCCTGGGTGCGCTACACCCTGCTGACCCTGGCCTTCGCCTTCCTCGCCCTGTTCCTCGGCGTGCCTCTGGCGGCGGTCTTCGCCGAGGCCCTGCGGGGCGGCTGGGAAGCCTATGTCAACGGCCTCCTGGACCCGGAGGCCCGCAGCGCCGTGACCCTGACCCTGGCGGTGGCGGCCATCGCCGTGCCCCTCAATGTGGCCTTCGGCATTGCCGCCAGCTGGGCCATCGCCAAGTTCGAGTTCCGCGGCAAGAGCCTGCTGATCACCCTGATCGACCTGCCCTTTGCCGTCAGCCCGGTCATCGCCGGCCTCATCTTCGTGCTGATGTTCGGCGCCCAGGGCTATTTCGGTCCCTGGCTCGCCGAGCACGACGTGAAGATCGTCTTCGCCGTGCCCGGCATCATCCTGGCCACCCTCTTCGTCACCTTCCCCTTCGTCGCCCGGGAAATGATTCCCCTGATGCAGGCCCAGGGCAAGGACGAGGAGGAGGCCGCCGTCTCCCTCGGCGCCTCCGGCTTCCAGATGTTCTGGCGGGTGACCCTGCCCAACATCAAGTGGGGCCTGCTGTACGGGGTGATCCTGGCCAATGCCCGGGCCATGGGCGAGTTCGGCGCCGTCTCCGTGGTCTCCGGCCACATCCGCGGCGAGACCAACACCCTGCCCCTGCACGTGGAAATTCTCTACAACGAATACAACGCCATCGGCGCCTTCGCCTCGGCCTCCGTCCTCGCCCTCCTGGCCCTGGTCACCCTGGTGGCCAAGACCCTGGTGGAGTGGCGCATGCGGGCCGAGACCGCGATGCTGACCGCCGAACTGCCCCCCGAGAAAACCAACTGAGCCTGCCGCCATGAGTATCGAAATCCGCAACATCGCCAAGCGTTTCGGCAACTTCGTCGCCCTCGACGACGTCTCCCTCTCCATTCCCACCGGCGAGCTGGTGGCCCTGCTCGGTCCTTCCGGCTGCGGCAAGACCACCCTGCTGCGCATCATCGCCGGCATGGAAACGGCGGACGAGGGCCAGGTCATGTTCGAAGGCAGCGAGGCCACCCACCTCCACGCCCGGGAGCGCCAGGTGGGCTTCGTCTTCCAGCACTACGCCCTGTTCCGCCACATGAACGTGTTCGAGAACGTGGCCTTCGGCCTGCGGGTCAAGCCGCGCAAGGAGCGGCCCAGCGAGTCCGAGATCCGCAAGCGGGTCATGGACCTGCTCTCCCTGGTGCAGCTGGACTGGCTGGCGGACCGCTACCCGACCCAGCTTTCCGGCGGCCAGCGGCAGCGCATCGCCCTGGCCCGGGCCCTGGCGGTGGAACCCAAGGTGCTGCTGCTGGACGAGCCCTTCGGCGCCCTCGACACCAAGGTGCGCAAGGAACTGCGCCGCTGGCTGCGTCGTCTGCACGACGAGATGCACATCTCTTCCGTCTTCGTCACCCACGACCAGGAAGAGGCTCTGGAAGTGGCGGACCGGGTGGTGGTGATGAACAAGGGCCGCATCGAACAGGTGGGTTCCCCGGACGAGGTCTATTCCAACCCGGCCAGCCCCTTCGTCTATCAGTTCCTCGGCAACGTGAACGTCTTCCACAGCCGGGTCCATGGCGCCTGGGCCGAGGTGGCCCGGGACGACGTGCCCGCCGGCCAGGAGGCGGTGGCCTTCATCCGCCCCCACGATATCGACATCGACACCGTGGCCACGCCCGAATCCCTGGAGGCCAAGGTCAGCTACGTGCAGACCATCGGCCCCCTGGTGCGGGTGGAGGTGATCCATCAGGGCGAACTGGTGGAAGTGGAACTGACCCGGGAACGCCAGCAGGTGCTGGGCCTGACGGCCGGCCAGCAGGTGTGGCTGAAGCCGCGCCAGGTCAAGGTCTTCGCCAACGGCGAGGGGGCGGTGGCGCCGGCTCAGGCCCAGGAAAAACAGCCCTTCCTGTTCTGAGGCGTCGTCTCACAACGGGTGCCAGCGAAAGCAGAAGGGGCGCCATTTTTTGGCAATACATGCTGGAGAATGGCGCCCCTCTTGCGTTTCAGGGCAGGGCTTGAATGAATCCCTTGCCCTGCCTCAGGTCGCCGGGTCTTGGCGGTCGGGTTTCAGGCACCGGGTCTCAGACATTTTCCCCGCACAGCTCGGCGTAGGCCGAGTGGTTGTGGATGGACTCGAAATTCTCCGAGGCCACCGACCAGCGGCCGATGCGGGGCTCGGCCATGAGGCGCAGGGCGATGTCCCGCACCAGGTCCTCGACGAACTTGGGATTGTCGTAGGCCCGTTCGGTGACCCACTTCTCGTCTGGGCGCTTCAAGAGGCCGAAGACCTCGCAGGAGGCTTCCTCCTCGGCCAGGCGCACCAGTTCCTCCACCGCCATGGGCTGGCGTAGTTCGGCACTGATGGTGATGTGGGAGCGCTGGTTGTGGGCGCCGTACTCGGAAATCTTCTTGGAGCAGGGGCAGAGGCTGGTGACCGGGGCGGTCACCGCCAGGGTGGTACGGATCGGGGCGCCGGGCTGTTGCTCCACCTGCAGGCGCACGTCGTAGTCGAGCAGGCTGGAAACGCCGGAAACCGGGGCCGCCTTGGCGATGAAGTAGGGGAAGGCCAGGTCGATGCTGCCGCTCTCGGCCTGCAGGTGGCCCAGCATTTCCTGCAGCAGGGCCGGCAGGTCCGCCGCCTGCAGGGCGCCCCGGGGGCGTTCGAGAATTTCGACGAAGCGGGACATGTGGGTGCCCTTCACCTCCGGCGCCAGGCCCACGGCCATGGTCAGCTCGGCCACCGTGTGCTGCACGGCGCCGTCGGCGGCAGCCAGGGCCAGGGGATAGCGCAGGCCCTTCACGCCCACCTTCTGGATCGCCAGCTGGCGCTGATCCGGGGTGGCCTGGACATCGGGCAGGTGGAACATCTTGTCCGGTGCATTCATATCGTCTCTCCGTGGGGTTGGGGGCGGCGTGGCGCCTTTTTTGTCGTTCAGGGCTGGGCCAGGAAACGCTGGATGGCCTGGCGCAACTGGGGGTCGTTGGGCGTGGTGCGGCTGCCGAAGGACAGCACGGTCTTGCCGTTGCGGTCGATCAGGTACTTGTGGAAATTCCATTGCGGCACCTGGCCGGTGGCCTTGGCCAGGGCCTTGTAGAAGGGGTTGGCGTCCTTGCCCACCACCGAGGTCTTGGCCAGCATGGGGAAGCGCACGCCGTAGGTGAGGCGGCAGAAATCGGCGATCTCCTGGTTGGAGCCCGGTTCCTGCTGGCCGAAGTCGTTGGCCGGGAAGCCCAGCACCACCAGGCCCTGGCCCTTCAGTTCGGCGTAGAGGTCTTCCAGGCCGTCGTACTGGTTGGTGAAGCCGCAGTAGGAGGCGGTATTGACCACCAGCAGCACCTTGCCGGCGTACTGGCAGAGGGGCTGGGGCTTTTCGTCCTGCAGGGCGGGGAAGGTGTGCTGCAGCAGGGGCGGGCAATCGGCGGCGCTGGCCGGCATGGCGGTTCCTATCAGGCTGAACAGGACGAGGAGGGCGGGCAGAACTCGGGCGGCAAGTCGGGACATGAATCCTCCGGGCAGGGGCAGGTCGATCGCTCCAGGCCAGCAGCCCGGCTTACTCAAGACAGCAACTGGCGGCTCCGGGTTCCCGGCCCAGGCCCCCGCACGAAGGCGGACGCAGCAAAAAAGCAGGGAACCGGGCGGCATTGGCGCTGTCTGTAGCTGCGCGCCCCCAACTCCAACAGAGAAAACATAAAAATGCTCTACCCGGAACTCTTCACCAGCCTGGAAAAAGCCCGCTGGAACATGGCCGACGACATTCCCTGGGACCAGTTCGACGCCGGCCTGCTCTCCGACGAGCAGGTCATCACCATCAAGATGAACGCCATCACCGAATGGTCCGCCCTGCCGGCCACGGAGATGTTCCTGCGGGACAACAAGGACGATTCCGACTTTTCCGCCTTCATGTCCATCTGGTTCTACGAAGAGCAGAAGCATTCCCTGGTGCTGCAGGAATACCTGCGCCGCTTCCGTCCCGAGCTGGTGCCGACGGAGGAGGAGCTGCACGCCGTGCGCTTCGAGTTCGACCCGGCCCCGCCCCTGGAAACCCTGATGCTGCATTTCTGCGGCGAAGTGCGTCTGACCCAGTGGTACCGCCGGGCCAGCGAATGGCACACCGAACCGGTGATCAAGGCCATCTACGACCACATCTCCCGGGACGAGGCCCGCCACGGCGGCGCCTACCTCAAGTACATGAAGCGGGCCATCGACAAGTTCGGCGACAGCGCCCGGGCCGCCTTCGCCAAGCTGGGCATGCTGATGGCCGCCAGCGGCCGTTCCGGCAAGCCCCTGCACCCCACCAACCTGCACGTTAACCAGAGCCTCTTCCCCAACGACACGGTGCAAAGCCGCCTGCCGGACCCGGAATGGCTGGAACGCTGGCTCGACACCCAGATCTGTTTCGACAAGACCTGGGAAGCCCGGGTGGTGGGCGGCATCCTGCGCAACCTCTCCAGCCTCTTCGACCAGACCTTCGAGACGGTGCAGGACCTGAGCCGCTACCGCAAAAGCCTCAAGGTGGCCTGAGGCGGTCCCGCCGCTTCCCCCCCTTTTCTCCCTCACCGGCCCGGCGGCGCCAGCCTGGCGCCCCGGCTCTGGTAAAATCTCCCGTCTTTGCGGCCGCCACCGGGCGGCCAGCCGTTCTGCCGTGGAGAAATAGCAATGTACAAGTCCCCCCTCATCCAGGATCTGCACGATCGCGGGCTCATCGCCCAGCTGACCGACGCCCAGGCGCTCGATCAACTGCTGACCCAGGAGTCGGTGACCCTCTATTGCGGCTTCGATCCCACCGCCGACAGCCTGCACCTGGGCCATCTGGTGCCGGTGCTGATCCTGAAGCGCTTCCAGGAAGCCGGCCACAAGCCCATCGCCCTGGTGGGCGGCGCCACCGGCATGATCGGCGACCCCAGCTTCAAGGCCACCGAGCGCAAGCTCAACACCCCCGACGTGATCGCCACCTGGGTGGAGAAGATCCGCGGCCAGGTGATGCCCTTCCTCAAGTTCGACGGCCCCAACGCCGCCCGCATGGCCAACAACTACGAGTGGTTCAGCGGCATGAACTGCCTGGAATTCCTGCGCGACATCGGTAAGCACTTCTCGGTGAACGCCATGATCAAGAAGGAATCGGTGCAGCAGCGCCTGGTGCGGGAAGACCAGGGCATCTCCTACACCGAGTTCTCCTACAGCCTGCTGCAGGGCTACGACTTCGCCGAGCTGTACAAGCGTTTCGGCTGCATCCTGCAGGTGGGTGGCTCCGACCAGTGGGGCAACATCGTCGCCGGCACCGACCTGACCCGCCGCCTGCACCAGCAGCAGGTGTACGGCATGACCGTGCCCCTCATCACCAAGGCTGACGGCACCAAGTTCGGCAAGACCGAATCCGGCGCCGTCTGGCTCGACCCGAAGAAGACCTCGCCCTACGCCTTCTACCAGTTCTGGCTCAACACCAGCGACGCGGACGTCTACAAGTTCCTCAAGTTCTTCACCTTCCTGCCCCTGACCCGCATCGCCGAAATCGAGGCGGCGGACAAGGCCGGCGGCGGCAAGCCCGAAGCCCAGCGCATCCTGGCCGAGGAAGCCACTCGCCTGGTGCACGGCGACGAGGCCCTCAAGGCGGCCCAGCGCATTTCCCACAGCCTGTTCTCCGGCGAACTGGCCTCTTTGACGGAAAACGACCTGGAGCAGCTGGCCCAGGACGGCATGCCCGGCGTCGCCATCGACAAGGCCCAGGGCGGCCTCATCGACGCCCTGGTGGCGGCCAACCTGGCCAAGTCCAAGTCCGAAGCCCGCACCTTCATCCAGAGCGGCAGCGTGGCCATCAACGGCCAGAAGGTGGAAGGCATCGAGCACCAGATCGGCGAAGGCGAGCGCCTCTTCGGCCGCTTCACCATCCTGCGCCGGGGCAAGAAGCAGTACGGGCTGGTGAGCTGGATCTAACGCTGCTTTAAAAGCGTTGGCCACAGAGGGCACAGAGGTCACCGAGAAGGTGATTCTGTGCCCTTGTCGTTTTCAGGGGGCTGCCTGGAGAGGTAGCAGGCATGCGCTTTCTCGGCATGGCATCGCGGGGATGGCCGTCTTTCCTGCCTCCCGGGCCATGCCTACTTTCTTTTCGCCACAGCTACAGGCGCACCCACACCTGCACCTCCACCCGCCGCCAGGGATTTTTGTGGCGGGTGAGGCGGCTGATGCGGGCTTCCAGTACTTCGCCCCGGTCCAGGGCGGCGGCCACGGCGGCGTTTTCCGCCCGGGGCAGGTAGCCCAGCTTGGCCTTGCGCCATTCCACCCGCACCGCCCGGGGATCGTGGGGATTGTCCGGCTCCCGGTGCAGGGTCAGGGGATCGCCCACGGCCATGGCCGGCCACAGGGTGTCGCTGCCGTAATACTGGCTGCCGGCCAGGGGCGAACTCTGTACCAGGATGCGCACCTCGGCGGCTCCCACCGGCGCCGCCAGCAACAGGCACGAGAGCAGGAAGGTCCTAATCGGCGTCGAAGGCATTGCGAATCCATTCCAGGGGCGCGCTCGCCGCCTCGCCCTGCAACAGCACGCAGTCGAAACGGCAGGCGCTGTCGCCCTGTTCCTGCAGCCAGTGGCGGGCCGCCAGGATCAGGCGCTGCTGCTTCTTCCGGGTGATGCTGGCGGCGGCGCCGCCGAAATCCCCGTTGCGGCGCAGGCGCACCTCGACGAAGACCGTGGTGCGGCCGTCGCGGCAGACCAGGTCGATTTCGCCGCCCCTGACCCGGTAGTTGCGCGCCAGCACCTTCAGTCCCCGGCCCTCCAGCCAGGCGGCGGCCCGCGCCTCGGCCAGGCTGCCGTCGGCCTGCCGCGGGTCCCGGGCGGGGGAGGGGGCTGCTGCCGTGGTATCTTTGGCGCCTGTGTTCACGGTCCGGCTCGCGAGTATTGATGACAATTGAATCTGCATTGTATGTGGTCCCCACCCCCCTGGGGAATCTCCAGGACATGAGCCTGCGCGCCGTGGAGGTGCTCAAGGCCGTGCCCTGGGTCGCCGCCGAGGACACCCGCCACAGCCAGCCCCTGCTGCGCCACTTCGGCAGCGGCGCCCGTCTGCTGCCGGCCCACCAGCACAACGAGGAACAGGCCGCCCAGGGGGTCATCGACAAGCTGGCCGCCGGCGAGGCCGTGGCCCTGGTCTCCGATGCCGGCACCCCCGCCGTTTCCGACCCCGGCGCCCGCATCGTCGCCCGGGTGCGGGAGGCGGGCTTCAAGGTGGTGCCCCTGCCCGGCGCCTGCGCCGCGGTGACGGCCCTCTCCGCCTCCGGCCTGATGGCTCCCCATTTCCTCTTCTACGGCTTCCTTCCGGCCAAGGCCGGCCAGCGCCAGAAGGAGTTGGAAGCCCTGGCGGCCCTGCCCTACACCCTGGTCTTCTACGAGGCGCCCCACCGGGTACTGGAATCGGTGGAGGCCCTGGCCGCCGCCTTCGGTCCCGAGCGCACCATCGTCTTCGCCCGGGAACTGACCAAACTGTTCGAGACCATTCACGCCTGTCCCCTGGGCGAGGCCCTGGAATGGCTGAAGGCCGACGCCAACCGCCAGCGCGGCGAGTTCGTGCTGCTGGTGGAGGGGGCGCCGGAGGGTGCGGACGACGGCGCCGGCGAGCGGGTGCTCAAGCTGCTGCTGACGGAAGGCCTGCCGGTGAAGCAGTGCGCCAAGCTGGCCGCCGAAATCACCGGCGCCTCCAAGAACGAGCTGTACCAGAAGGCCCTGGCCCTCAAGGACGCCGGCTGAGGCGAGCGCCGCAGCGGCCCGCCAAGTCCCTACAGACAGTGGGGCAGGGCGGCAGCTAAAATTACGTTTATCAGCCGCAAGGCCCTTTGACGAAGAACTTCCATGCAAATCACCATCACCCGTCCCGACGACTGGCACCTGCACCTGCGCGACGGCGAAGCCCTGGCCGCCGTGCTGCCCCATACCGCCCGCCAGTTCGCCCGGGCCATCGTCATGCCCAACCTGAAGCCGCCGGTGACCACGGTGGAACAGGCTGCCGCCTACCGTCAGCGCATCCTGGCGGCCCTGCCGGCCGGCATGAGCTTTGAGCCCCTGATGACCCTGTACCTGACGGACAACACTCCGGCCGGCGAAATCGCCGCCGCCGTGGCCTCCGGCTTCGTCAAGGCGGTCAAACTCTACCCGGCCGGCGCCACCACCAATTCCGACGCCGGCGTCACCAGCCTGGCCAAGTGCTCGGCAGCCCTGGCCGAGATGGAAAAGCGGGGCCTGCCCCTGCTGGTGCACGGTGAAGTCACCGATCCGGCCATCGATCTCTTCGACCGGGAAAAGGCCTTCATCGACACCGTCATGATTCCCCTGCTGAAGGACTTCCCCGGCCTCAAGGTGGTGTTCGAGCACATCACCACCGCCGACGCGGCGGCCTTCGTTGCCGAGAGCGGCGCCAACATCGGCGCCACCATCACCGCCCACCACCTGCTCTACAACCGCAACGCCATCTTCCAGGGCGGCGTGCGGCCCCACTGGTACTGCCTGCCGGTGCTGAAGCGCGAGACCCACCGCCAGGCCCTGGTGCACGCGGCCATCTCCGGCAATCCCAAGTTCTTCCTCGGCACCGACTCGGCGCCCCATGCCACCGGCGCCAAGGAGGCGGCCTGCGGCTGTGCCGGCTGCTACACCGCCCTGCATGCCATGGAACTGTATGCCGAGTCCTTCGACAATGCGGGCGCCCTGGACAAGCTGGAGGGCTTTGCCAGCTTCCACGGAGCCGACTTCTACGGCCTGCCGCGCAACAGCGGCACGGTCACCCTGGAAAAGAAGGCCCAGGCCGTGCCTGCCAGCCTGGCCTACCTGAGCGGCGACAGCCTGACCCCCCTGCGGGCCGGCGAGAGCCTGCCCTGGACCTTCGTCGCCTGACGACCTGACCGCTCCACAGCCTCCCCGAGGATGCCTGCCATGAAGAAGCCCCTGCTGCTCCTGCCCCTGCTGTCCCTGCCCCTGCTGGCCGGCTGCATCAATGACGCCGCCGCCTATCGCATCGATGGCCGCGACCACGCCATCAGCGTCTCCCGGGAGCAGAACTTCTTCTGGGAGAAGACGGTGAAGTTCGCCGTCATCGCCGCCCGCCTGCCGGACTGCCAGCGCATCCACCTGCTCAATCCGGCTCCCCGCAACACCAGGGTCGAGCTGTGGCAGCCCGGTCCCGGCACCTTCGTGCTGAAGCAGGGCGAGGCCTATTTCCTCACCGAAACCCAGACCTGCAAAGGCTTCCAGAAGCTGGCGGCGGCCCCCCAGGAAGGTCTGGGCGACAAGGTGGGCGTGTTCGAGGAGAAGGGCGACCGCTTCGTCTTCACCCCGGAACCCAAGCCCGCCACGCCGCCGGCTGCGGCGGCGGAAGCGGTGCCGGCCCCCGCCACGGATCCCGCCGCAACGGCTCCCGCCGCGCCCGCGCCGACCCAGCAGTGAGCCGGCCGGCTCCCTACGCCAATCCCCTCTTCGCGCCTCTGGCTCCCTGGCTGGCGCGGCTGCAGCCGCCCTGGCCGCCGGTGCCCGATGCCGCCGCCCTGGCCGGCCTGACGGCGCTGGCGGCCGGTCTGGGGTTGCGCTCGGCCACCGGCCATCCTCTGAGTTTTCCGCCGCCCCGGGACGACGGCCTGGGCTACGAGGCGCGCATCGGCGCCAACGGCCAGGTGGAAACCCGGCCCGACAACTGGCACGACTTCTTCAACGCCCTGGTGTGGTGTGCCTTTCCCCTGAGCAAGCAGGCCATCAACGGCCGCCACCTGCAGGCCCTGGCGGCAGCCGGGGACGGTGCCCCGGGGAGTGGGCGCGGCGGCGCCCGGGATGCCATGACCCATTTCGATGAGTGCGGCGCCCTGGTGCTGTCCAGCGATCCTTCCCTGTTGCAGCTGCTGCGGGAGTTCCGCTGGCAGGAACTGTTCTGGCAGCGCCGGGCGGACCTGGCCGTTTCCCTGCGGGTGGTGGTGTTCGGCCACGCCACCTATGAGTCCCTGCTGGCCCCTTTCCGCGGGCTGACGGCCAAGGCGGTTCTCTACGAGGTGGATGCGGCAGTCCTGGCGGCGGTGGACCGGGGCGACCTCTCGGCCCTGGATGCGCGCCTGGCGACTGAGCTGGCCGCCGGCCACCACGGCCGGCCCCGGGAGCTGCAGCCCCTGCCGCTGCTGGGCCTGCCCGGGGTGGCCCCGGACAACGAAAATCCGGACTATTACGCCGATACTTGGCAATTCCGTCCGGGGCGGCGCGCCAAGCCCGTATAATGGCGGGGTGAAGCTGGCCAGGCAGCCGCTGGGTATTCGTACCGAGAGGAAAGTCCGGGCTCCATAGAGCGGGATGCTGGCTAACGGCCAGGCGCTATAAGCCGCAAGGCGAAGGCGACGGAAAGTGCAACAGAGAGCAGACCGCCGATGGCTCCGGTGCAAACCGGGGATCAGGCAAGGGTGAAACGGTGGCCGGACCTCAGGTCCGGACGGGCCGGCGCAAGCCGGTTCGGGGTAAGAGCCCACCGCGGCTGTGGCGACACAGACGGCACGGTAAACCCCATCCGGAGCAAGGCCAAATAGGGGAGCATCAGGCGTGGCTCGCGCTGCTCCCGGGTAGGCTGCTTGAGCGCCGTGGTAACACGGCGCCTAGAGGAATGGCTGCCAGGCGGCGGAGGTTCGTCTCCAACGCCCAACAGAACCCGGCTTATCGGCCAGCTTCACATCCCTTCCCGTATTTCCCAGACCCCCGCCTGTAGCCGGGGCTGGCAGGCGTTCGCCCGTCGTTCTTTCAGCTTGTCCCCATCCTTCTTTCTTGCGCTCGTCGTTTTGCCCGTCACTCCGATGGCATGGGATGCCCGGAGGGCGGATTGCGCCCTTCAACTCCTAATAAAGTACTTTCAGTTTGATTTGTATCAATATTGATTTTTAAGGAAATTTTTTCTGTAAAATTTTGTCAGAAAGCGCTGTAAGCCCTTGTCGCAAAAGAAAAAAATGCCATTTCCCCATTGACGCTAAGGTTTGAGTGCACTAAAGTGGTGAAACGTGGTGTTCGGTGGTGAATTGTGGAGTGAGCGAAATCCTCCCGCCTGCCGAAGGACCTCGGGGGAAACCAGGGGAAGTCATGTTTCAAGGGGCGGATACGCTGAGTCTGGATGCGAAGGGGCGGCTGGCTGTGCCAGCACGTCACCGGCCCGAACTCGCCCTCAATTCCGCCGGCCGCCTGGTGGTCAATTACCACCCCCACGGTTGCCTCAAGGTCTATCCCGAGTCGGTATGGCAGCCCATCGCCGACAAACTGTCCAAGATCGCCACCATGAATCCCGCCACCGCCGCGGTGCGCCGGGTGATCCTGGGGACCGCTTCCGTCCAGGAAGCCGATTCCACCGGACGTCTTCTTCTCCCTCCCGCCCTGCGTTCCCTGGCCAAGCTGGATAAACAGGTGATGCTGGTGGGCATGGGTGACCACTTTGAAATCTGGAGCGAGGACTCCTGGGCCAAGCAGAACGAGCTGGCCCTGGCGGCGCTCCAGGATCCTGAGGCTCTCGCCAGTTTCGAGGGCATTGTTCTGTGACCACCGAACGTAGTACCCACGTCACCGTGCTCCTGCAGGAAGCGGTGACGGCCCTCCGCGTTGACCCGCGGGGCGTCTATGTGGACGGCACTTTCGGCCGCGGCGGGCACAGCCGGCTGATCCTCGAGTCCCTCGGGCCCGAGGGGCGGCTGGTGGCTTTCGATCGGGACCCCCGGGCCATCGCGGCCGGGGCGGCGATCCAGGACAAGCGTTTTTCGCTGCATCACAGCCCTTTCAGCGAGATGGGGGAGGTGTTGCAGCAACAGGGAATCGGGCTGGTGGACGGGGTGCTCCTGGATATCGGAGTGTCTTCGCCCCAGATCGATGAGGGAGAGCGGGGCTTCAGCTTCAGATTCGATGCCCCTCTCGACATGCGCATGGACACCACCCGGGGCGAAACCGCCGCGGAATGGCTGGCCAGCGCCGATGAGACGGAAATTGCGGAGGTTATAAGGGACTATGGGGAAGAACGGTTTGCTAAGCAGATTGCAAAGAAGATTGTGGCTGCTCGGTCCGAGCGGCCTGTTGCAACCACAAGGCAGCTTGCCGCGCTCGTCGCTGAAGCCGTGCGGACCCGCGAGCCCGGTCAGGACCCGGCGACGCGAAGCTTTCAAGCTATACGGATTCATATCAATCAAGAGCTCCAGGAGCTCTCGCTAGCCCTCTCCCAGGCCCTGGCGCTGCTCAAGCCCGGCGGCCGACTGGCGGTGATTTCCTTCCATTCCCTGGAGGATCGCATCGTCAAGAATTTCCTGCGTGACCAAGCCGAGCCTGCCAGTCACCTGCCCAAGGGTCTGCCCCTGCGCGCCGACCAGTTGCCCCAGCCGACCCTGGTGCTGGTGGGCAAGGCGGTGCGGGCCTCCCGGGAGGAAGTGGCGGCCAATCCCCGTTCCCGCAGCGCCATCATGCGCGTGGCGGAACGCACCGCAGTGCCCCTGAGCCGGAAGGTGGCCTGAGATGCTGCGCCTCAACCTGTTCCTGCTGCTGGCGGCCATGATCTGCGCCCTGGGCGTGGTCACCTCCCAGCACAAGGCGCGCAAGCTGTTCCAGGAACTGGAAGGGGAGCAGGAGCGGGCCCGCAGCCTGGACGTGGAATGGGGCCAGCTGCAGCTGGAACTGTCCACCTGGGCCACCCATCCCCGCATCGAGAAAATCGCCCGGGACAAGCTGCACATGCATGCGCCGGAGCCGGCGAAGGTGATCAACGTGCCCGCAGGAGGCCGCTGAGATGGCCCGGGCCCGCAGCCACCGCTACACCGAAAGCCCGGTGCTCCAGCTGGCTTTCCCCGCCTGGCGCTCCCGCCTTGCCGCCCTCGCCTTGCTCGGGGGCTTTGCCGTTCTGGCCGGCCGTTCCTTCTATCTGCAGGTGATCAACAACGATTTCCTCCAGGAAAAGGGCGAATCCCGCTATCGCCGGGAGCTGGAAATCTCCGCCTCCCGCGGCCGCATCACCGACCGCAACGGCGACGTGCTGGCCGTGTCCACCCCCATGCGCTCCATCTGGGCCATCCCGGCGGACGTCAAACTGACCCCGGAGCAGTCCCAGAACCTGGCCAAGATGCTGGAAATGGACGGCCGCGAGCTGAACCGCCGCCTGGCCGAGGACAAGAACTTCGTCTACCTGAAGCGGCAGATCCCGCCGGACACCGGGGAGCGCATCGCCGCCCTGAAGCTGCCGGGCATCCACCAGAACAAGGAATACCGCCGCTACTACCCCTCCGGCGACATGACCGCCCACATCGTCGGCTTCACCGGCGTGGACGACAAGGGCCTGGAGGGCGTCGAGCTGGCCTTCCAGGACCAGCTTCTGGGCCGCCCCGGTTTCCGCAGCGTGATCAAGGACCGCCGCGGCCAGATCGTCGAGGACGTGGGCTCGGTGAAGCCGCCCCAGGACGGCAAGGACATCACCCTGGCCCTGGATTCCAAGATCCAGTACCTGGCCTTCTCCCAGCTGAAGCAGGCGGTGGACGACAACGACGCCAAGGCCGGCGGCGCCGTGGTGGTGGATGCCCGCAGCGGCGAAATCCTGGCCCTGGCCAACTGGCCCACCTACAACCCCAACAACCGGGCCAACCTGTCCGGCGCCCAGTTGCGCAACCGGGCCGTCACCGACACCTACGAACCCGGTTCCACCATGAAGCCCTTCTCGGCGGCCCTGGCCCTGGAGAAGGGCAAGTTCCGTTTCGATTCGGTCATCAACACCGCCCCGGGCAAGCTGACCATCGGCACCGCCACCATTTCCGACTCCCACGCCCACGGTCTGCTGACCCTGGCCCAGGTGATCCAGAAATCCTCCAACGTGGGCATCGCCAAGGTGGCCGGCACCTTCCCGGCCGAGGAAATGTGGACCATGTTCGACAACCTGGGCTTCGGTCAGGCGCCCAAGCTCGGCTTCCCCGGCGAAGTGGGCGGCCGCCTGCGGCCGTGGAAGACCTGGCGCCCCATCGAACAGGCCACCATGAGCTACGGCCATGGCATTTCCGTTTCCCTGATGCAGATGGTGCGGGCCTACACCGTGTTCGCCCGGGACGGGGAGCTGATTCCCCTGACCCTGCTCAAGGGCGACGGCAATCCGGTGAAGGGCGAGCGGGTGTTCTCGCCCCAGACCGTGCGCGAGGTCCGGGCCATGCTGGAAATGGCGGTGCAGCCCGGCGGCACCGCGCCCAAGGCCCAGATCCCCGGCTACCGGGTGGCAGGCAAGACCGGTACCGCCCACAAGCTGGAAGGCGGCGTCTACGCCCGCAAGTACGTGGCCTCTTTTGTCGGCCTGGCCCCGGCCAGCGACCCCCGCCTGATCGTCGCCGTGATGATCGACGAGCCTTCCAGCGGCAAGCACTTCGGCGGCGACGTGGCCGGTCCGACCTTTGCCAACATCATGAGCGGTGCCCTGCGCACCCTGGGCGTGCCCCAGGATGCGGCCCTGCAGGTGGCCGGCTCCAACGCCGGCAAGGAGGCCCTGTGAGCGGCGCCATCGTGGCACAGGCCCTTCTCGACCAACTACGCGCCCGGGGCGCCGCCGTCACCCGGCTGGAGAACGACAGCCGCCGGGTGCAGCCCGGCGACGTCTTCGTCGCCTATCCCGGCCATGCCGCCGACGGCCGCAGCTTCATCCCCGCCGCCCTGGAGAAGGGTGCTGCCGGCGTCTTCTGGGAAGCCCGGGATTTTGCCTGGAATCCTGCCTGGGCCGCCGTGCCCCAGCTGGGCGTGGACAACCTGCAGTCCTTCGCCGGCCATCTGGCCAACCTGGTCTATGGCCGGCCTTCGGAGCAGCTGGCCCTGGTGGGCGTCACCGGCACCAACGGCAAGACCACCTGCAGCCAGTGGATCGCCCAGGCCCTGGGCGGCGCTGGCCGCCCCTGCGCCGTCATCGGCACCCTCGGCAACGGCTTTCCCGACGCCCTGGGCGAAGCCGCCAACACCACGCCCGACGCCCTGGCCCTGCACCGCCTGCTGGCCGAGTACAAAGCTGCCGGCGCCGTCGCCTGCGCCATGGAAGTCTCTTCCATCGGCCTCGACCAGGGCCGCTGCCATGGCGCCCGCTTCTCCGTCGCCGTGTTCACCAACCTGACCCGGGACCATCTGGACTACCACGGCACCATGGCCGCCTACGGCGCCGCCAAGGAGCGGCTCTTCGCCTGGCCCGAGCTGAACGAGGCGGTGATCAACCTGGACGATCCCTTCGGCCGGGAGCTGCTGGCCCAGACCACCGCCAGCCTGCGCATCGGCTACACCCTGGAAGGCCGCCAGGCGCCCGAGGCCGACTGGCTCCTGTCTGCCGAAAACCTGCGCCATGGCGCCGAAGGCCTGGCCTTCACCCTGATCGCCCCCCAGGGTCGGGTGGAGGTGGAAACCGGTCTGGTGGGCCGCTACAACGTGGCCAACCTGCTGGCCGTGGCCGGCGCCCTGCTGGCCCTGGGCCTGCCCCTGGAAACGGTGGGCCAGCGCCTGTGCCGCCTGACCCCGCCCGCCGGCCGCATGCAGCGTTTTGGCGGCAAGGGCCTGCCCCTGGTGGTGGTGGATTACGCCCACTCCCCCGATGCCCTGGAAAACGCCCTGACCGCCCTGCGGGAAGTGGCCCAGGCCCGGGGCGGTCGCCTGCACTGCGTCTTCGGCTGCGGCGGCGACCGGGACAAGGGCAAGCGCCCCCTCATGGGCAGCGTCGCCGCCCGCCTGGCTGATGAAGTGCTGCTGACCAGCGACAACCCGCGCAGCGAAGACCCCCTGGCCATCCTGGCCGAGATTCGTGCCGGAGTACCGGAGGCGGCGCTGGAGGCGGAGCGGGAGGTGGCGGTGGCCCACGCCGTGCTGCGGGCGGACGTGGCCGACGTGGTGCTGGTGGCCGGCAAGGGCCACGAGCCCTATCAGGAAATCATGGGTGCCGCCGGCCTGGTGCGGCGCCCCTATTCGGACATCGAGGCCGTGGCGCGGGCCCTGCAACAGCGCGCCGGGAGCATGGCAGCATGATGGATCTATTCGAAGTGGCCCGGGCCACCAACGGCACCGCCTACGGCAGCAACGTGCTGTTCGGCGGCGTTTCCACCGATAGCCGCAGCGTCGGCCGCGGTGAGCTGTTCGTCGCCCTGCGCGGCGAGCGTTTCGACGGCCACGAATACCTGGCCCAGGCCAGCGAGCGGGGCGCCTGCGCCGCCGTGGTGGCCGTGGATACGGTGGAACAGCTGCAGGGCAAGGTCAGCCTGCCCCTGGTGGCGGTGGCCGACACCCGCCTGGCCCTGGGCGCCCTGGCCGGCTACTGGCGGGCCAAGTTCTCCCTGCCCCTGATCGCCGTCACCGGTTCCAACGGCAAGACCAGCACCAAGGAAATGATCGCCTCCATCCTCCAGGCCCAGGCCGTGCTGGATGGCTACGATCCGGCCATGGTGGTGCTGGCGACCCAGGGCAACTTCAACAACGACATCGGCCTGCCCCTGACCCTGCTCAAGCTGCGCACCACCCACCGTTCCGGCGTCATCGAGATGGGCATGAACCATCCCGGCGAGATCGGCTACCTGACCCGCCTGGCCCAGCCCACCGTGGCCCTGGTGACCAACGCCCAGCGCGCCCACCTGGAAGGCATGGGCGACCTGCAGCAGGTGGCCGAGGAAAAGGCCACCATCTATGCCGGCCTGAAGCCCGGCGGCGTCGCCCTGGTCAGCGCCGACGACGCCTTCGCCGCTTACTGGAAGGGCGTGAACGAGCGTCGCCGTGTCGTCACCTTCGGCCTGGACAAGCCGGCCGACGTGGGCGGCAAGGTGCAGCTGCACGGTCTGGAAACCCGCATCGACCTGACCTCGCCCAAGGGCAATGCCGCCATCCGCCTGCGGGTGCCCGGTCTGCACAACGCCCGCAATGCCGTGGCCGCCGCCGCCGCCGCCCTGGCCGGCGGCATCTCCCTGGCGGCCGTGGTCGGCGGGCTGGAGTCCTTCCGTGGCGTCAAGGGCCGCCTGCAGCAGAAGCAGGCCGCCACCGGCGCCGTCATCCTGGACGACACCTACAACGCCAATCCGGATTCGGTGCGGGCCGGCATCGACGTGCTGGCCGCCACCGTGGGCCGCAAGATCCTGGTGCTGGGCGACATGGGTGAGATCGGCGCCATGAGCGGCCAGTATCACGACGAAATCGGCGGCTACGCCAAGTCCCAGGGCGTGGACCAGCTCCACTGCCTGGGCGAGGCCGCGGCCCAGGCGGCGCGCAACTTCGGCGCCGGCGGCCACCACTACAAGAACCTCGAGGCCCTGGTGCAGGCGGTGCAGGCCGAACTGACCGGCGATACCACCGTGCTGGTGAAAGGCTCCCGCTTCATGAAGATGGAGCGGGTGGTGGACGCCCTGACGGCGCCGGCCGCCAACCAAAATTCCAAGGAGAACAGCTGATGCTGCTGCTGATCGCCCAATGGCTGGGCCAGGATATCCGGGCCTTCAACGTCTTCAACTACATCACCCTGCGCATGGTGCTGGCCGCCATGACCTCCCTGCTCATCTCCTTTGTCGCCGGTCCCGGCGTCATCCGCTGGCTGGCGGCGAAGAAGATCGGCCAGGCGGTGCGCACCGACGGCCCCCAGACCCATCTGGTGAAGACCGGCACCCCTACCATGGGCGGCGTCCTCATCCTCATCGCCATCGGCATCACCACCCTGCTCTGGGGCGACCTCTCCAACCGCTACGTCTGGGTGGTGCTGGTGGTGACCCTGGGCTTCGGCGCCGTGGGCTGGTACGACGACTGGAAGAAGGTGGTGTACCGGGACCCCAACGGCCTGGCTTCCCGCTGGAAGTTCTTCTGGCAGTCCGTCTTCGGCCTGGCCGCCGCCGTCTATCTGGGGCTTTCCGCCACCGGCCCGGCCCAGACCGAAGTGATCATTCCCTTCTTCAAGGCCTTCTCCTATCCCCTGGGCGTGATCGGCTTCATCACCCTGACCTACTTTGTCATCGTCGGCACCTCCAACGCGGTGAACCTCACCGACGGCCTGGACGGTCTGGCCATCATGCCCACCGTCATGGTGGCGGCGGCCCTGGCGGTCTTCGCCTACGTCGCCGGCCACGCCGGCTACGCCAAGTACCTGTTCCTGCCCTATGTGCCGGGCGCCGGCGAGCTGGCCGTGTTCCTCGGCGCCCTGTGCGGCGCCGGCCTGGGCTTCCTGTGGTTCAACGCCTATCCGGCCGAGGTGTTCATGGGCGACGTGGGCGCCCTGGCCCTGGGCGCGGCCCTGGGCACCGTGGCGGTGATCGTGCGCCAGGAAATCGTGCTGCTGATCATGGGCGGCGTCTTCGTCGTCGAAACCCTGTCGGTGATGCTGCAGGTGAGCTGGTTCAAATACACCAAGAAACGCTACGGCGAGGGGCGACGCATCCTGCTCATGGCGCCCCTGCATCACCACTTCGAACAGAAGGGCTGGAAGGAAACCCAGGTGGTGGTCCGCTTCTGGATCATCACCATCATGCTGGTGCTGTTCGGCCTCTCCACTCTGAAGCTGCGTTGAAACTGCGTTAAGCGAAGGCAATAGAACGAAATGAACGTCCAAGGCAAACAGGCGGTGGTAGTGGGACTCGGCGAGTCCGGCCTGGCCATGGCCAAATGGCTGGCCCGGGAAGGCGCGCGGGTGCGCGTCGCCGACAGCCGTGCCCTGCCGCCCAATGCGGACGCCTTCCGCAGCGCCGTGCCGTCTGCGGAGCTTGTCACCGGCCCGTTCCAGGCCGCTACCTTCGCCGGGGCAGATTTCATCGCCATCTCCCCGGGGGTGCCGGTGGAGCAGGTGAGCGCCGTGGCCGGCGCCGTGCCCCTGGTTTCCGAAATCGAACTCTTTGCCTGGGCCCTGGGCCGCTACAGCCCCGCCGCCAAGGTCATCGCCATTACCGGCAGCAACGGCAAGACCACCACCACGGCTCTCACCGGCGCCCTCGGTGCCGCCGCCGGCCTTAACACCCGGGTCGCCGGCAACATCTCCCCCGCCGCCCTGGACGCCCTGATGGATGCCCTCGACGGCAACGACCTGCCGCAGCTGTGGGTGCTGGAACTGTCCAGCTTCCAGCTGGAAACCACCCACAGCCTCAACGCCGACGCCGCCACCGTGCTCAACGTCTCGGAAGACCACCTGGACCGCTACGCCGGCTCCATGGACCGCTACACCGAGGCCAAGGCCCGCATCTTTCAGGGCAAGGGCGTCATGATCCTCAACCGGGACGACGACCGCAGCCTGGGCCTGGGCCGCTGCGGCCGCAACTTCGTCACCTTCGGCCTGGACCAGCCGGGCCGGGCACTGGATTACGGTATTGCTGACGGCTGCTTGATGCGCGGCAACGACAAGCTGCTGGCCCTGGCCGAGATGCAGCTGACCGGCCTGCACAACGCCGCCAATGCCATGGCCGCCCTGGCCCTGCTGGAGGCGGTGGGCGTCGCCCCCGCCGCCGTGCTGCCCGCCCTCAAGGCCTTCAAGGGTCTGCCCCACCGGGTGGAACACGTGGCCCGCATCGGCGCTGTCGATTACTACGACGACTCCAAGGGCACCAACGTGGGCGCCACCCTGGCCGCCATCGAGGGCCTGGGCCGGCCTTTGGCCATCGTTCTCGGCGGCGACGGCAAGGGCCAGGATTTCTCGCCCCTCAAGGCAGCCCTGCAGCAGCACGGCCGTGCCGTGGCCCTGATCGGCAAGGACGGCCCGGCCATCGGCCAGGCCATCGCCGGCTGCGGCCTGCCCACTGAATCCTTCGCCGACATGGCCGCCGCCGTCGCCTGGCTGGCCGCCCAGGCCAAGGCCGGCGACGCGGTGCTGCTGTCCCCGGCCTGCGCCAGCCTGGACATGTACAAGAACTACGCCCACCGCGCCCAGGCCTTCATCGACGCGGTGCAACAGCTGGAGGGCCGGGCATGAGCATGGTCCAGGCCCTCAATCAGCCGCGCCAGGAGCCCACGGAAGTGGACATGCTCCTGCTCTGGTCCGTCCTCGGCCTGCTGGCCCTGGGGCTGGTGATGGTCTATTCCTCCTCCATCGCCACCGCCGAGGGCAGCAAGGCCTTCGGCTACCAGCCGGCCTACTTCCTCATCCGCCACGGCGTCTTCCTCTGCGTCGCCATGGTGGCCGCTGCCGTGGCCTTCCAGGTGCCGGTCAAGGTGTGGCAGGAACTGGCGCCCTGGCTGTTCCTGGCCGGTGCCGTGCTGCTGGCCGTGGTGCTGATCCCGGGCATCGGCCGGGACGTGAACGGCGCCCGCCGCTGGCTGCCCCTGGGCTTCGCCAACCTGCAGCCTTCCGAGCTGATGAAGCTTTTCGCCGTGCTCTACGCCGCCGACTACACGGTGCGCAAGATGCCCCACATGCACGACCTGAAGAAGGCCTTCCTGCCCATGGCTGGGGCCATGGTGGTGATCGGCGGCCTGCTGCTGAAGGAGCCTGACTTCGGCGCCTTCGTCGTCATCATCAGCATCGCCATCGGCATCCTCTTCCTCGGCGGTATGCGGGCCCGGCTCTTCGCCGTGCTGTTCGTGGTGCTGCTGGCCGCCTTCGCCATCCTCATCATCGTCTCCCCCTACCGCCGCGACCGCCTCTTCGGCTTCATGGATCCCTGGTCCGACGCCTTCGGCAAGGGCTACCAGCTGTCCCACGCCCTGATTGCCTTCGGCCGCGGCGAGCTGTTCGGCGTCGGCCTCGGCGGCAGCGTGGAAAAACTGTTCTACCTGCCCGAAGCCCACACCGACTTCCTCCTCGCTGTCATCGCCGAGGAACTGGGCTTCGTCGGCGTCCTGGTGGTGGTGGGCCTGTTCGCCCTGCTGGTGCAGCGGGCCTTTGCCATCGGCCGCCAGGCGGTGGCCCTGGAGCGCCTCTACCCGGCCCTGGTGGCCATGGGTATCGGTATCTGGATGGGGGTGCAGTCCTTCATCAACATGGGAGTGAACATGGGCCTGCTGCCCACCAAGGGCCTGACCCTGCCCCTGATGAGCTTCGGCGGTTCCGGCGTGGTGGCCAACTGCGTGGCCCTGGCCATCCTGCTGCGGGTGGACTGGGAGAATCGACAACTGATGCGGGGAGGCAAGGTATGAGCCAGAAGACCCTGCTGGTCATGGCCGGCGGTACCGGCGGCCACATTTTCCCCGCCCTGGCGGTGGCCGACTACATGCACGAGGCCGGCTGGAACGTGGTGTGGATGGGCAACCCGGCGGGCATGGAAGCCCGGCTGGTGCCCCAGCGCGGCTTTCCCCTGGTGCCGGTGAAGTTCGGCGCCCTGCGCGGCAAGGGCCTGCTGCGCAAGCTGCTGCTGCCCCTCAATCTGCTGCGGGGCTTCTGGCAGGCCTTCCGCGCCATCCGCGTGGTCAAGCCCGACGTGGTGCTGGGCATGGGCGGCTACATCACCTTCCCCGGCGGCATGATGGCCGCCCTGCTGGGCAAGCCCCTGGTGGTGCATGAACAGAATTCCGTCGCCGGCCTGGCCAACAAGGTCCTGGCCGGCGTCGCCGACCGGGTGGTCACCGGCTTCCCCGACGTGATGAAGAACGGGGAGTGGGTGGGCAACCCGGTGCGTCCGGAAATTGCCGCCCTGGGCGATCCCCTGAAGCGCTACGAAGGCCGGGAAGGCAATCTGCACCTGCTGGTGGTGGGCGGCAGCCTGGGCGCCCAGGTCCTTAACGATACGGTGCCCAAGGCCCTGGCCCTGTTCGACGAGGCCGAGCGGCCCCAGGTGGTGCACCAGGCCGGCGAGAAGATGATCGACGCCCTCAAGGCCGGCTACGATGCCGCCGGCGTTGCCGCCCACTGCGTGCCTTTCATCGACGACATGGCCGGTGCCTACGAATGGGCCGATCTGGTGATCTGCCGCGCCGGCGCCCTCACCGTGGCCGAGTTGGCCGCCGCCGGCGTGCCGGCCATCCTGGTGCCCTATCCCCATGCGGTGGACGACCACCAGACCGGCAATGCCGAATTCCTGACCCAGGTGGGCGGTGCCATCCTCCTGCCCCAGAACGAACTGACGCCGGAGCGCCTGGCGCTCCTCAAGGAAATGCCCCGCAGCCAGCTGGCCCAGATGGGCGAGAAGGCGCGGGAGCTGGCCAAGCCCAATGCCACGGCCATGGTGGCCAAGGCATGCATGGAAGCTGCGAGCAAAGAATGAAACACAAGATCAAACATCTGCATTTCGTCGGCATCGGCGGCTCGGGCATGAGCGGCATCGCCGAGGTCATGCTCAATCTGGGCTACCAGGTGTCCGGCTCCGACCTGGGCGAGAACGCCGCCACGGCCCGCCTCACCGCCCAGGGCGCCAAGGTCATCAAGGGCCACGATGCGGCCAATATCGCCGGTGCCGATGCCGTGGTGGTCTCCACCGCCGTCAAGGCCGACAACCCGGAAGTGGTGGCGGCCCGGGAGGCCCACATCCCGGTGGTGCCCCGGGCCCAGATGCTGGCCGAGCTGATGCGCCTGAAGCAGGGCATCGCCGTCGCCGGCACCCACGGCAAGACCACCACCACCAGCCTGGTGGCCTCCATCCTGGCGGAAGGCGGTCTGGACCCCACCTTCGTTATCGGCGGTCGTCTCAATGCGGCCGGCGCCAATGCCCGCCTGGGCTCCGGCGATTTCCTGGTGGCCGAGGCGGACGAGTCCGACGCCTCCTTCCTGCTGCTGTCGCCGGTGATTTCCATCGTCACCAACATCGACGCCGACCACATGGAAACCTACGGCCACGACTTCGGCCGGCTCAAGGGCGCCTTCGTCGATTTCCTCAACCGCCTGCCCTTCTACGGCGTGGCGGTGCTGTGCGTGGATGACCCCAATGTGAGGGAGATCCTGCCCCAGGTGCCCAAGCAGGTGATCCGCTACGGCCTGGACCCGGCCACCTGCAACGTCTACGCCGAGAACATCGTCGAGGCTGGCGGCCAGATGAAGTTCGACGCGGTGCGGGTCAATGGCAGCACCACCCGCCTGCCCATCACCCTCAACCTGCCGGGCCGCCACTACGTACTCAACGCCCTGGCCGCCATTGCCGTGGCCACCGAGGTGGGCGTGGCTGACGAGGCCATCGTCACCGCCCTGGCCGAATTCAAGGGCGTCGGCCGGCGCTTCCAGCGTTACGGCGAAGTGGCCTGCCCGACCGGCGGCAGCTTCACCCTGGTGGACGACTACGGCCACCACCCGGTGGAAATGGCCGCCACCCTGGCCGCCGCCCGCGGCGCCTTCCCCGGGCGCCGCCTGGTGCTGGCCTTCCAGCCCCACCGCTACAGCCGCACCCGGGACTGCTTCGAAGATTTCGTGAAAGTGCTGTCCACCGTGGACACCCTGCTCCTGGCCGACGTCTATGCGGCCGGCGAGCAACCCATCGTCGCCGCCGACGGCCGGGCCCTGGCCCGGGCCCTGCGGGTGGGCGGCAAGGTGGAGCCGGTGTTCGTGGAGGACATCGCCGCCATGCAGCAGACCATTCTGGATTGCGTCCGGGACGGCGATGTGGTGCTGACCATGGGTGCCGGTTCCATCGGCGGCATCCCGGCCAAATTAGCCGCCCAGCCGGCGGCCAAGTAAGTGAGTGTGTGAGAGAGCAATGAACAAGGATTTCGGCAAAGTGGCGGTTCTCTTCGGCGGCAAGTCTGCCGAGCGGGCCGTTTCCCTCAATAGCGGCTCCCGCGTGCTGGCGGCCCTGCAGCATCAGGGCGTGGACGCCCACGCCTTCGATCCGGCGGAACGTTCCCTGGACGAGCTGAAGGGCTTCGACCGGGCCTTCATCGCCCTGCACGGCCGCTTCGGCGAAGACGGCACCATCCAGGGCGCCCTGGAGCTGATGGGCATCCCCTATACCGGCAGCGGCGTCCTGGCCTCCGCCCTGGGTATGGACAAGTGGCGCACCAAGCTGATGTGGCAGGCCGTGGGCCTGCCGGTGCCGGCCTATGCCCTGGTGAACGAACACAGCGATTTCGCCGAGGTGGAAGAGGAGCTGGGCCTGCCCCTGTTCGTCAAGCCGGCCTGCGAGGGCTCCTCCATCGGCATCTCCAAGGTCAAGGCCGAGGGCGGCCTGCAGGCCGCCTACGCCGCCGCCGCCGAGCACGACAAATTGGTGCTGGTGGAGCAGGGCGTCACCGGCGGCGAATACACCGTGGCCATCATCGGCCAGGGCGACGACATGCGGGCCCTGCCCATCATCAAGATCGAGCCGGCCAACGAGTTCTACGACTACGAAGCCAAGTACCTGCGGGACGACACCCGCTACCTGTGCCCCTGCGGCCTTCCCGCCGAGAAGGAGGCCGAGATCCAGGCCGGCGCCCTGAAGGCTTTCCGGGCCATCGGCGGCCGCGGCTGGGGCCGGGTGGACTTCCTCATGGACGAGGCCGGCAACCACTACTACCTGGAGGTGAATACCTCCCCCGGCATGACCGACCACTCCCTGGTGCCCATGGCGGCCCGGGTGGCGGGCATGGATTACGAACAGCTGGTGCTGAGGGTCCTGGCCCTCGCCACCCTGGGCTAAGGACAGCGAGGCGACATGTGGCACAAGCCCCAGCTCATGACGGCCGTAGCCGACCTGCTGCTTGCAGCGGGCGCGGCGGCTTTGCTCGTGGCGCTGGGCCTGGGCGCCGCCCGCCTGCCCCTGTTCCCCCTCAAGGAAGTGGTGTTCGCCCAGGAACTGCGCGAAGTGCAGCGGGGCGAAGTGGAGCGGGCCCTGTCCGGTCTGGTGCGGGGCAATTTCTTCAGCGTCAATCTGGATGCCCTGCGTACCGCCCTGGAAAAGCTGCCCTGGGTGCGCAAGGCGGAGGTGCGCCGGGCCTGGCCTTCCCGCCTGGAAGTGCGGGTCGAGGAGCATCGTCCGGCGGCGCGCTGGGGCGAGGGCAGCGGCCAGCTGGTGAATACCTACGGCGAAGTGTTCGCCGCCAGCCTGCCCCAGTCCCGGGGGGAGGGGCTGCCCCAGCTGAACGGCCCCATCGGCACGGCACCGGACGTGCTGCGCCGTTTCGACGAGTTTTCCCGGCAGTTGCAGCCCACCGGGCGGCAGCCGCTGCAGCTGGTGCTGTCGCCCCGGCTGGCCTGGCAGCTGAAGCTGGACGACGGCATGGTGCTGGAGCTGGGGCGGGAGCAGCCCAAGGCGCCGGTGGGCCAGCGCCTGTCACGTTTCATCGAGATTTATCACACGGTGCTGGCGGAGCGCACGCCCCGGCCCCAGGTGGTGGATTTGCGGTACCCCAACGGTTTCGCCCTGCGACTGGCGGCCGCGGGGAAATGAGTGCAATGCGAAAAGTAGCGAAGGCAAAGGAACATCATGAGCAGGGATAGCAAGGAACTGGTCGTCGGCCTGGATATCGGCACCTCGAAGATCGTGGCGCTGGTGGCGGAGATCACCCCGGAGGGGCGTCTCAACGTCATCGGCATGGGCAGCCAGGATTCCAAGGGGCTGAAAAAGGGCGTCGTGGTCAACATCGAGGAGACCGTCAGTGCCATTTCCCGGGTGATCCAGGAGGTGGAGCTGATGGCCGACTGCAAGGTGGCCAACGTCTATACGGGCATCGCCGGCAGCCACATCAAGAGCTTCAACTCCAACGGCATGGTGGCCATCAAGGACAAGGAAGTGAACACCATGGACCTGGACCGGGTGATCGAGACCGCCCGCGCCATGCCCATTCCGGCCGACCAGGAGATCCTGCACATCCTGACCCAGGAATTCATCATCGACGACCAGGACGGCATCCGCGAGCCCATCGGCATGAGCGGCTTCCGCCTCGAAGTGAAGGTGCACATCGTCACCGGCGCCGTCTCCGCCGCCCAGAACATCGTCAAGTGCGTGCGCCGCTGCGGCCTGGAGGTGAACGACCTGGTGCTGCAGCCCCTGGCCTCCAGCTTCGCCGTGCTCTCCGAGGACGAGAAGGATCTGGGCGTGTGCCTGGTGGATATCGGCGGCGGCACCACCGACATCGCCGTGTGGACCCAGGGTGCCATCCGCCACACCTCGGTCATCCCCATCGCCGGCGATCAGGTCACCAACGACATCGCCATGGCCCTGCGCACCCCCACCCGGGAGGCGGAGGACATCAAGCGCAAGTACGGCTGCGCTCTGTCCCAGCTGGCCGACCCGGAAGAGGTGCTGGAGGTGGCCGGGGTGGACGATCGTCCCAGCCGCAAGCTCTCCCGCCGTGCCCTGGCCGACGTGATCCAGCCCCGGGTGGAGGAGCTGTTCGAACTGATTCAGGCCGAGCTGCGCCGTTCCGGCTTCGACGAGGTGCTGTCTTCCGGCATCGTCCTCACCGGCGGCGCTTCGGTGATGCCCGGCATGATCGAGCTGGGCGAAGAGATATTCCACATGCCGGTGCGCCTGGGCGTGCCCAAGTACGCCGGTGCCCTCGCAGATGTGGTGCAGAGCCCGCGCTTCTCCACTGCCTTCGGCCTGCTGATCGAGGCCCAGACCCAGCGCAAGCGGGGCCTGAAGGTGCAGGAGACGCGCAGCGTCAAGCAGGTGTTTTCCAGCATGAAGTCCTGGTTCGAGAAGAATTTCTAAAAAGTTTCTATGCAAGCTGTTTTGTTCAACGCAAGTTTGAATGTGGTTAATTGAAGGAGGCGATCCATGTTTGAAATTATTGATAAAGAAGAATCGAGCGGAACCGTGATCAAGGTGGTTGGCGTCGGCGGTGCCGGCGGCAATGCCGTGGATCACATGATCCGTGAAGGGGTGAACGGCGTGCAGTTCGTCGCCGCCAACACCGATGCCCAGGCCCTGAGCCGCAACATGGCAGCCGACAAGATGCAGCTCGGTGCCTCCGGCCTCGGTGCCGGCGCCAAGCCGGAAGCCGGCCGCGCCGCCGCCCTGGAAGAGCGGGAGCGCATCGCCGAGCAGCTGAAGGGCGCCAACATGGTCTTCATCACCGCCGGCATGGGCGGCGGCACCGGTACCGGCGCCGCTCCCATCGTGGCGGAAGTGGCCAAGGAAATGGGCATCCTCACCGTGGCCGTGGTGACCAAGCCCTTCGGCTTCGAAGGCAAGCGCCTGAAGGCCGCCGAGGCCGGCATCGCCGAGCTGCAGAAGCACGTCGATTCCCTGGTGGTGATCCTCAACGACAAGCTGATGGAAGTCCTGGGCGACGATGTCTCCATGGAAGAAGCTTTCAAGGCTGCCGACAACGTCCTGCGCAATGCCGTGGGCGGTATCGCCGAAATCATCAATCTCCCCGGTCTGGTGAACGTGGACTTTGAAGACGTGCGCACCGTCATGGGCGAAATGGGCATGGCCATGATGGGCTCCGCCTACGCTTCCGGCGTGGACCGGGCCCGCATCGCTGCCGAACAGGCCGTGGCTTCCCCCCTGCTGGAAGGCATCAACCTGTCCGGTGCCCGCGGTGTGCTGGTGAACATCACCGCCTCCCGCAGCCTGAAGATGAAGGAAGTGAACGAGGTGATGAAGACCATCAAGGAATTCGCCGCCGAGGACGCCCACATCATCTTCGGCGCCGTGTTCGACGAAGCCATGGGCGAGCAGCTGCGCGTCACCGTGGTCGCCACCGGCCTGGGCAAGGCGGAAGCCCGCCGCCAGTCCTTCGAGGTGATCAACACCGCCGTGCGTACCGGTACCGACGACGCTCCCATGGCCATCGACTACGGCCAGCTGGACGCCGTGCCCGCCGTTATCCGCAAGGGCCGCAACGCCACCGTCGAAGCTCTGGCCAACAGCGGCGTCGATCGTTACGACATCCCGGCCTTCCTGCGCAAGCAGGCGGACTAAGGGTCGGGGGCGACCGGCCGGGCGTCTTTGCCTGCCCGTCTGACGGGCAAGCGGACGGCGCTGCCTCCCGCCGGGGTGACCGGCGTCTGGCGGTCGCCCAGACCTGCGGTAACGTGTTGTAACAAAACGCCTCCTTAAGGGGGAGCCCGCCTTCGTGCTAGAATGCGGGCTCCCCCCTTGTTCCGTCTTCGCTTTGATTTTGAAGCGGAAAAACGATTGCCGACATGTTGAAACAACGTACCCTCAAATCCCTGATCCGCGCCTCCGGCGTCGGTCTGCACAGTGGCGTCAAGGTCACCATGGCCCTGCGTCCTGCCGCGCCCGATACCGGCATCGTCTTCCGTCGCGTGGATCTGCCCCAGCCCGTGGAAATCCGTGCCGACGCCCTGCTGGTGGGTGATACGCGCATGTGTTCCTGCCTGGAGGTGGATGGGGTCAAGGTGGGGACGGTGGAACACCTGATGTCGGCCTTTGCCGGCCTGGGCATCGACAATGCCTACGTGGACCTGGATGCGGCAGAAGTACCGATCCTCGACGGTTCCGCCGCGCCTTTCGTCTTTCTTATCCAGTCGGCCGGCATCGAAGAGCAGCCGGCAGCCAAGAAATTCATCCGCGTCACGCGCCCCATCGAGGTGCGGGACGGCGACAAGTGGGCCCGCTTCGAGCCTTACGACGGCTACAAGCTGACCTTCTCCATCATCTTCAACCACCCGGCCATCGACAAGTCGGCCCAGTCCGTCAGCGTCGACTTCGCCGAGCAGTCCTACACCCGGGAAGTGGCCCGGGCCCGTACCTTCGGCTTCATGCAGGATGTGGAGATGCTGCGGGAAAACGGCCTGGCCCTGGGGGGCGGCCTGGAGAACGCCATCGTTCTCGACGAATACCGGGTGCTCAACAGCGACGGCCTGCGTTATGGCGACGAGTTCGTCAAACACAAGGTGCTGGATGCGGTGGGCGACCTCTACCTGCTGGGCCATCCCCTGCTGGCAGCCTTCACCGCCCACAAGTCGGGTCATGCCCTGAACAACATGCTGGCCCGCCAGCTGCTGCAGGAGCGCGAGTCCTGGGAGTGGGCTACCTTCGAAGACCAGTCCCAGGCCCCGGCAGGCGTCGCCCGCTGGCTGGAACTGCCGGTCCAGGCGGCCTGAGCCGGCGCGGGAGGCCGCCTTGTTCCTCCTGCGCATCCTGGCCGTCCTCACGGTCATCGCCGTGGCCGCGGGTGTGGTGGCCTATGTGTTCACCCGCCAGGCCAGATACCTGGATTTCTCTTGGCGGGTCTTCCGCTATTCCCTGATGTTGGCCCTGCTGATATTCGCGCTCCTGGTGCTGGAGCGGGTGGCCGTCATTCCGCTTTGATTGCCGCCCGGGCCAGGAATCCTTCCAGGCCGCGTTTCAGGGGGGAGTCATCCGGCAGCTGGGCCGCCAGCTTTTTGAGCTCGTTGCCGGTGCTTGCCGACAGGGGTTTGAGGGTGGAAGAGGGGAGCGCCACGGCGGGGGGGCGTGCTTGCACTTTGATGGTCACGCCGTTACACTCAAAGCCCCTTTTCAAGAATTCGCCGGCCAAACTTTGCGCCATCTGACGCAATTTGGCAGCGACCGCGCCGTTATCGGCGTGGATAACGACATTCCCCAACTTGATATTCGCGACACTGCTCGAGCGCGCCAGCGGGCCCGGAGCAAAGCTGTCGTAGGCGCGCTGGGCGCGCATCAAGAGTCGGGCATGGGCCAGGACCGAGGCCGCTCCGTCCGCTCTGCCAAGATAATTTTCAACTGGTTCGTGCATGGATCACTTCGAGGAGAAGCATCGTGCATATTATTCTGGTGTCTGACCGCCTGGCAACCACCAAGACCGTCAGCCTGACCCCCAAGGTGATCCTTTCCCTTGGGGCTGGCTTCATGGTGCTGGTGTTGCTGGCCGCCATGGCCTTTTCCTGGCTCACCGTACACTTCCGCCTGCCCCTGGTACAGGATCTGGTACTGGCAGCACAGCGCCAGGAAAACCAGAAAACCCAGGAGTTCATGCGGGAAAACCTGAATGTCATGGCCGGCCGCCTGGGCGAGATGCAGGCGCAGCTGCTGCACTTGGATTCCATGGGCGAGCGCCTTTCCGTGCTGGCAGGCATGAAGCCGGCAGACAAGGGGCAGTTGTTACCGGTGGCCAAGGGCGGCGGTCAGGGCGGTCCCCTGCTGCCCACTTCCCTACGCGACACCTCCATCAAGTCCTCGGACGAACTGCATCGGGAACTGGACCGCATGGCTGCGCTGGTGGATCAGCGCGTCGATTTCATGCGTGTTCTGGAAAACCAGCTGATGGACCAGCGCATCAAGAAGGTGCTGCTGCCGACCACCTTGCCGATCCAGGGCGCCGGCATCGGCTCCGGGTTCGGGGTGCGCTCCGATCCCATCGCCGGGGTCAATGCCATGCACGAAGGCGTGGATTTCTCCGCCGAAGTCGGTACGCCCGTGGTTTCCGCCGCCGGCGGTGTGGTGGTGGAAGGCAGCATGCATCCCCAGTACGGCAACCTGATCGAGATCGACCACGGCAACGGCTTTTCCACCCGCTACGCCCATCTGTCCAAGATCAACGTGCGGGTCGGCCAACTGGTCAAGCGTGGCCAGCTGATTGCCGCTACCGGCAATACCGGGCGTTCCACCGGTCCCCATCTGCATTTCGAGGTGCGCTTCCAGGGTGTGGCCCAGAATCCGGCCCGCTTCCTGCAGCAGGGCTCCCAGCTGGCGTCCCGTCACTAGTTGTATCCCCGGCGGGACGAGTCCTTCGTCCCGTTTCCTTTGATTTTCCCCAAATTGGCGGCCTTCCTTAGCGTGGTAGAATCGCCCCTTTCCCGCTAACGGACGCCTAAGCGTCTCTCACGATGATCCCCGGACTCCTCAAGAAAATCTTCGGCAGCCGCAATGACCGGCTGATCAAGCAATATTCCCAGATCGTCCAGAAAATCAACGGGTTCGAGGCCGCCATCAGCGCCTTGTCCGACGATGCCCTGCGCGGCAAGACCGACGAGTTCCGCCAGCGCTACGCCCAGGGGGAAACCCTGGACGACCTGCTGCCGGAAGCTTTCGCCGTGGTGCGGGAGGCCGGCAAGCGCGTCCTGGGCATGCGGCACTTCGACGTGCAGATGATCGGCGGCATGGTGCTGCACTACGGCAAGATCGCCGAAATGCGCACCGGCGAAGGCAAGACCCTGGTGGCCACCCTGCCGTCCTATCTCAATGCCATTTCCGGCAAGGGCGTGCACGTCATTACCGTAAACGACTACCTGGCCCAGCGCGACGCCGAGTGGATGGGCCGGCTGCACCGTTTCCTGGGGCTTTCCGTCGGGGTCAATCTGTCCCAGATGCCCCACGAGCAGAAGCAGGCCGCCTACGCCGCCGACATCACCTACGGCACCAACAATGAATTCGGCTTCGATTACCTGCGCGACAACATGGTCTATGCGGCCGGCGAGCGGGTGCAGCGGGGTCTCAATTTCGCCATCGTGGACGAGGTGGACTCCATCCTCATCGACGAGGCCCGTACTCCCCTGATCATCTCCGGTCAGGCCGAGGACCACACCGAGCTGTACCAGCGCATGAACCAGGTGGTGCCCCTGCTGACCCGGGCCGCCGACGAAAACTCCGAAGGCGACTACTGGGTGGACGAAAAAGGCCACCAGGTGCACATGTCCGAGCAGGGCCACGAACATGCCGAGGAAATCCTCGCCCGCGTCGGCCTGCTGGAAGAGGGGCGCAGCCTCTACGAAGCCGCCAACATCATCCTGGTGCACCACCTCAACGCCGCCCTGCGCGCCCACAACCTGTTCCACAAGGATCAGCAGTACGTGGTGCAGAACGGCGAGATCATCATCGTGGACGAGTTCACCGGCCGCCTGATGCCCGGCCGCCGCTGGTCCGAAGGTCTGCACCAGTCGGTGGAAGCCAAGGAAGGCGTGCGTATCCAGAACGAAAACCAGACCCTGGCGTCGATCACTTTCCAGAACTACTTCCGCATGTACGGCAAGCTGGCCGGCATGACCGGTACGGCCGATACCGAAGCCTACGAGTTCATGGAAATCTACGGCCTGGAAACCGTGGTGATCCCGACCCACCGCCCGGCCCAGCGCAAGGACCACAACGACCAGGTGTTCCGCACCGCCGCCGAGAAGTTCGCGGCCATGAAGGCGGACATCCTGGACTGCCACCAGCGGGGCCAGCCCGTGCTGGTGGGCACCACCTCCATCGAAAACTCCGAGCTGCTGTCCCGCCTGCTGGACCAGGAAAAGCTGCCGCACCAGGTGCTCAACGCCAAGCAGCACGGCAAGGAGGCCGAGATCGTGGCCCAGGCCGGCCGTCCCGGCATGATCACCATCGCCACCAACATGGCCGGCCGCGGTACGGACATCGTCCTCGGCGGCAGCATCGAGAAGCAGATCGATGCCGTCCGCCTCGACGAGTCCCTGGATGATGCCGCCAAGGAAGCCAGGATCGCCGCCCTCAAGGCCGAATGGCAGCCGGTGCACGACCAGGTGCTGGCCGCCGGCGGCCTGCACATCATCGGTTCCGAACGCCACGAGTCCCGCCGCATCGACAACCAGCTGCGGGGCCGGGCCGGCCGTCAGGGCGATCCGGGTTCCTCCCGCTTCTACCTGTCCCTGGACGATCCGCTGCTGCGCATCTTCGCCGGTGACCGCCTCAAGGCCATCATGGAGCGCCTGAAGATGCCCGAGGGCGAGGCCATCGAGCATCCCCTGGTGACCCGCTCCCTGGAATCCGCCCAGCGCAAGGTGGAGGCCCGCAACTTCGACATGCGCAAGCAGTTGCTGGAATACGACGACGTGGCCAACGACCAGCGCAAGGTGATTTACGCCCAGCGCAACGATCTGCTGGAAGTGGACGACATTTCCGAAACCATCCAGGCCATGCGCCAGGGGGTGGTGGCCGATCTGTTCCACCTCTATGTGCCGCCGGACAGCGTCGAGGAGCAATGGGACCTGCCCGGGCTGGAAAAGGCTTTGGAAGCCGAGTTTCTGCTCACCCTGCCGGTGGCCGAATGGGTGCAGGCCGACACCACCCTCTCCGTCGAGGACCTGCTGCACCGGGTGATCGCCGCCGCCGACCAGGCCTATGCCGACAAGGTGGCCCTGGTTTCCGATCCTTCGGTCTTCCGCAAGTTCGAGCGGGACGTCATGCTGCAGAGCCTGGACAGCCACTGGCGCGAGCACCTGGCCGCCCTCGACCATCTGCGTCAGGGCATCCACCTGCGCGGCTACGCCCAGAAGAACCCCAAGCAGGAATACAAGCGGGAGGCCTTTGAACTGTTCGAAGGCCTGCTCAACAGTATCCGCAACGAGGTTTCCAAGCTGCTCCTCACCGTCCAGGTCCGTTCGCCCGAGGACGTGAGCGAAGTGGAACAGCCCGGGGTGGAAAACGTGCAATACCACCATGCCGACTACGACGAGGTGCTGGGTACCGCGGACGGCGAGGGCGAGGAAGCCGGCCAGCAGCCGGCCCAGGCCGGTCCCAAGGTGGGGCGCAACGATCCTTGCCCCTGCGGCAGCGGCAAGAAGTACAAGCACTGCCACGGCAAGCTCAACTGAAATAAAAACTGAACTGACGCAGAGGGGGCGACCTGCTACCCTCTGCGTTTTCTTTTATCCCCTGCGGTGAGAGATTCATGCCCGTCAATTACGCCACGCCTGCCCCCGAAGCCCTGTTCCCTGTTGCCGGTGTCCGCCTCGGCACTGCCGAAGCCGGTATCCGCAAGGCCAATCGGCGCGACCTGACCGTGATCGCCCTGGACCCCGGTTCCACCGTGGCCGGCGTGTTCACCCAGAACCGCTTCTGTGCAGCCCCGGTGCAGGTGTGCCGCAAGCATCTGGCCGGCGAGTCGGAAATCCGGGCCCTGGTGATCAACACCGGCATCGCCAATGCGGGTACCGGCGAGACCGGCCTGCAGGCGGCCATGCAGACCTGCGCCACCCTGGCCGGCCTGCTCGGGCTGGATGAGGATCGCCAGATCCTGCCGTTCTCCACCGGCGTCATTCTCGAGCCCCTGCCCGTCGATCGTCTGCAGGCCGGCCTGCCCGCCGCCATCGCCGACCTCAAGGCCGACAACTGGCATGCGGCCGCCCACGGCATCATGACCACGGACACCGTGGCCAAGGCCGCCTCCCGCAAGGTCGAGATCGGCGGCAAGAGCGTCACCATCACCGGCATCTCCAAGGGTGCCGGCATGATCAAGCCCAACATGGCTACCATGCTGGGCTTCCTCGCCACCGATGCGGGCATTCCCCAGCATCTGCTGGAGCAGGTGGCCAAGGAGGCGGCGGACCAGTCCTTCAACTGCATCACCGTGGATGGCGACACTTCCACCAACGATTCCTTCATCGTCATGGCCACCGGTCAGAGCGGCCTGCGCGTCAAGGATGGTGCCGATCCCGCCTGGGCGCCCCTGAAGGCGGCCATCGTCGCCGTTTCCATCGAGCTGGCCCAGGCCATCGTGCGTGACGGCGAAGGTGCCACCAAGTTCATCACCGTGGCAGTGGAAGGCGGCAAGGACCTGGAAGAGTGCCGCAAGGTGGGCTATGCCATCGGCCATTCGCCCCTGGTGAAAACCGCCTTCTTCGCCTCCGACCCCAACCTGGGCCGCATCCTGGCAGCCATCGGCTATGCCGGCATCGCCGACCTGGACGTGGGCCAGATCCGCGTCTGGCTGGCCAGCGGCAGCGATGCCGTGCTGGTGGCGGAAAAGGGCGGCCGGGCTGCCGCCTACAAGGAAGAGGACGGCTCCCGCATCATGAAGAATGCCGAGATCACCGTGCGGGTGGATCTGGCCCGGGGCACCGCCCAGGGCTGCATCTACTCCTGCGATTTCTCCTACGACTACGTCAAGATCAACGCCGACTACCGCAGCTGAACGCCAGCTGTAGCAGCGTCGAAGAAACCCGCCCTTCACGGCGGGTTTTTTTTATGGGCCTGCGGGGGCTTCGGCAGTCAGCGACAGGCAACAAAAAACCCGCCGGGGCGGGCCGTTGGGGCGGGGCCGAGGGCTGGCCTGGGTCAGTGCATTTCTTCCAGCAGCCGTTCGCATTGCACGGGCTGGGAGAGGCGCTCCATGAGCTGGGTGATGGTCATGCTGCTTTCCCGCTCGCCGCGCAGGATGCTCTCGATCAATTGTTCCAGTCGTTCCAGGTTGTCTGCCATGGCCGTGGTCTGTCGCCGTTGTCCTTATGTTTCTTTAACGGCCGCCGGGGCGCGGACTTGAGTCGTGCTGTCTGTGGCGGGCCGTCGTGCACCGGATGCCGGGCCTCTTTGCGTTAGGTCAACCAAAGCCCAGACGAGCCCGGTCCGGCATCCTTGGCTGGGTATAATGCGGCGACAAATCAATGGGTTATATAGGGTTTGTCTATTGCCGCCATAGCGGTTGCCTATAGTCCGGAACATACCGGGCAAGACCAACGTGCTGAGTTCTGGGAGGACAGCCATGACATTGACCGAATTGCGTTACATCGTCGCCCTGGCGCAGGAGGGCCGCTTTTCCCGGGCGGCGGAACGCTGCTCCGTGAGCCAGCCGACCTTGAGCGTTGCCATCCAGCGCCTGGAGGAGGACCTGGGCGTGATCCTGTTCGAGCGGGGCAAGGGCCAGGTGACCCTGACCGATGTGGGCGAGCAGGTGGTGGCCCAGGCGGCCCGGGCCCTGGAAGAGGCCGACCGGGTGCGCCAGATCGCCCACCGGGGACGCAACCAGCTGGAGGGTGGACTGAAGCTGGGCGTGATCCATACCATCGGCCCCTACCTCCTGCCCGAACTGATCGTCTCCCTGCGCCAGATCGCCCCGGACATGCCTCTGGCTATCGAGGAAAACATGACCGCCACCCTGGCCGACATGCTGCGCCACGGGGAAGTGGATGCGGCCATCCTGGCCCTGCCCTTCGAGCTGCCCGGCGTGGTGACGCGGCCCCTTTACGACGAGCCGTTCAAGGTGGTGGTACCCCAGGGCCATCCCTGGCAGGACAAGCAGGAAATCGCCTCGGACGAGGTGGATGCTGAGGAGGTGCTGTTGCTCAAGGCCGGCAACTGCTTCCGCGACCAGGTGATGGATGCCTGTCCCCAGATCAGCGGTTCCGACACGGAAGTGCGGCAGGGCCATTCCATCGAGACCATCCGCTGCATGGTGGCCTCCGGCTTCGGCCTCTCCGTACTGCCGGCCGGTGCCCTCTGCAAGCCTTATTCCACTGACCTCATCAGCGTGGTGCCCTTCAAGGCCCCGGCCCCGTCGCGGCGGGTGGCCTTGGCCTGGCGGGTCGGCTTCACCCGGCCCAAGGCGGTGGAAGCCCTGTGTCAGGCCGTCAGCCTGATCGACAACCCTAGCTACCTGCACGTGCGCTAGGAGCGGCCGTCAGCGGCGGCGGCGGCGGATCAGGCGGAACCAGCCGGCCGCCAGGGCCGGCCTGTCAGACTCCAGCTGCAGGGCCGGCTCGCTTTCATGCACGGTCTCGAAAACCACGTCCAGATGGGTCGCCAGCCGGCTGACCAGGGGCGACAGCAGCCGGCGCAGGGGCGCCCGCTGCCCGGGTTGCAGGAACTTGTCGAAAATCAGGGCCGTGCCGCCGGGGCGCAGCACCCGGGCGGTTTCCTGCAGGCAGAGGCGGGGTTCCGGCACCACCGCCAGGATCAGATGCAGCACCACGGCGTCAAAGGTGGCATCGGCAAAGGGCAGGCGGCGGGCGTCGCCGCGGACCGGCGTGAAGTCCAGACCGTCGCTGCGGCGGCAGGCCCGGGCCAGCATGGCCGGGGTCAGGTCCAGTCCGGTGTAGCGGTGCTGGCGGGGCAGGTGGGGAATATCCAGGCCGGTGCCGATGCCCAGCAGCAGCACGTCCGACGGGGGCTGGGGCAGGGCGCCCAGGCTTTGGCGACGGGCTCCCCGGGTTGCCGCCGCCAGGGCCGCATCGTAGAACGGGGCGATCAGGGCATAGCTGTGTTGCAGGCCCACCGGCGTCTCAGTGCAGTACCCGGGGCACGGCCAAGGCGAACTCGGCAATGTCCGCTTCGAACTGGGTGCCGTCCTCCGCCACCATCTGGTAGCTGCCGCGCATGGTGCCGACGGGCGTGCTGAGGGAGGCGCCGCTGGTGTACTCGAAGCTCTCGCCGGGCTGCAGCAGGGGCTGGTGCCCCACCACGCCGAGGCCCCGCACCTCCTGGACCTCCTCGTTGGCGTCGGTGATGAGCCAGTGGCGGGAGATCAGCTGGGCGGCCACGGTGCCGATGTTGCGGATGGTGATGGTGTAGGCGAACACGTAGCGCTCCGCGTCCGGGTCCGACTGCTCGGCCAGGTACTGGGGCACGGTGGTCACGGCGATTTCGTATTTTTTGCTTTCGGCCATGGTCTCGGGTCTGTGGGGTGGAAAGTGCTCATTGCACATCACTGTGTGCACTCTGACAAGCCGGCCTCGGCGTGGGTTCACGATAAAATCACCTTTCTGTCACACCAACCCCCACAAGGCCGCCGCCATGCATCTCATCGCTCCCAGTATCCTTTCCGCCGATTTCGCCAAGCTGGGGGAGGAGGTCCGCTCGGTCATCGCCGCCGGGGCCGACTGGATCCACTTCGACGTCATGGACAACCATTACGTCCCCAACCTGACCATCGGCCCCCTGGTTTGCGAAGCCATCCGCCCCCACACCACGGCGCCCATCGACGTGCATCTGATGGTCAAGCCGGTGGATCGCATCATTCCCGATTTCGCCAAGGCCGGCGCCAACATCATCACCTTCCACCCGGAAGCCTCCGAGCACGTGGACCGCAGCCTGGGCCTGATCCGGGACAGCGGCTGCCAGGCCGGCCTGGTCTTCAACCCGGCCACGCCCCTGCACTACATGGATCACGTCATGGACAAGCTGGACGTGGTGCTGCTGATGAGCGTGAACCCGGGCTTCGGCGGCCAGAAGTTCATTCCCGAGACCCTCAACAAGCTGCGCCAAGCCCGGGCCAGGATCGATGCCTACACCGCCCGTAGCGGCCGCCAGATCCGCCTGGAAATCGACGGCGGCGTGAAGGTGGACAACATCGCCGAGATCGCCCGGGCCGGGGCCGACACCTTCGTCGCCGGCTCCGCCGTCTATGGCGCCGGCCAGGACAGCGATCCCAACCGTTACGACTCGGTCATCGCCGCCCTGCGCCAGCAGCTCGCCAGCGCCTAGGCTGCAAGCAAATAGGGACGCCAATCTCCGGCATGGCATGCCTGGAGTAGCCGTCCCTATTGCTTCTCCGGTGAGGTGACTTTTAGACAGCCTCGCCCGCCCCATCCGTCTCCTTGCCGCCGCCTTGCCCCGGAAATTCGCCATGCCCCTTCGTTCTGCCACCTTCGATCTGGACGGCACCCTGGTCGACTCCATCCCCGACCTGGCGGCCGCCTGCCACGCCATGCTGGCCGAACTGGGCCAGCCGCCCCGCACGGACGACGACATCCACCGTTTCGTCGGCAAGGGCATGGCGGTGCTGGTGGAGCGCTGCCTGACCTGGGAAGCCGCCCCCGAAGCGTCCCTGTTGGAAGCCGGCATCGCGGCTTTCCGCCGGCACTACGCCGACCTCAACGGCCGGGCCTGCACCGTCTATCCCGGCGTGGTGGACGGCCTGGAGGCCTTTCGCGCCCTCGGCCTGCCCCTGGGGGTGGTGACCAACAAGCCGGCCGCCTTTACCGCGCCGCTGCTGGAGCGCATGGGCCTGGCCGCTTATTTCGAGGTGGTCATCTCCGGCGACACCCTGGCCTTCAAGAAGCCCCGGCCCGAGCCCCTGCTCCATGCCTGCGCTCTGCTGGCTACCGAGCCGGGCCTCAACCTGCATGTGGGCGATTCCCTCAACGACATCGAGTCGGCCCGGGCTGCCGGCTGTCCGGTGATTTGCGTGCCCTACGGCTACAACGAAGGCCGGCCCGTAGACAGCGCCGATTGCGATGCGCTAGTATCGGACCTCGTCGCAGCGGCCCGTTGGGCGGCCGGCGCTTAAATCGATACCGACTCCGAATCGACACTTCACCGTGACCCGCAAGTTCAATGCTTTCCTGATGGGTAACCGCGCCGCCTGGGGCTGGCGTGGCTGGTGGCGCTCGCCGCGCCATTATTGATATTACCCGTCCGGGCCCGGGCGGCGAGTTGAGACCAAACTCCCGGGCAAGCATTGAAATACAACCTGTCGTACTTGCGAGGTCCCCATGACCGAAACTGAATTCAACGCGCTTGCCGCGCAGGGGTACAACCGTATCCCCGTCACCCTCGAGACCTTTGCCGATCTCGATACCCCCCTTTCCATCTACCTGAAGCTGGCCAACGGCCCCTACACCTACCTGCTGGAATCGGTGCAGGGCGGTGAGCGCTTCGGCCGCTACTCCATCATCGGCCTGGCCAGCCCCACCCGCATCGCCGTCTATGGCCACCAGGTCATGGTGCTTACCGGCCAGCGCATCGCCGAGCGGGAAAACGACACCAATCCCCTGGAGTTCATCGAGAGCTACCAGAAACGCTTCCGCGTCGCCCCCTACGCCGGCCTGCCCCGCTTCTGCGGCGGCCTGGTGGGCTGCTTCGGCTACGACACGGTGCGTTATGTGGAAACCCGCCTGACCAAGAGCGCCAAGCACGACGAACTGGGTACGCCGGACATCCTGCTGTTGCTCTCGGAAGAGATCGCCGTGGTGGATAACCTCTCCGGCAAGCTGACCCTGGTGGTCTATGCCGAGCCCGGCTTCCCCGGCGCCTTCCAGAAAGCCAAGGCTCGGCTGAAGGAATTGCTGGCCCAGTTGCGCACTCCGGCGCCCATCCCCGAGGAAAAGCCGGCCACTTCCCAGCCGGCGGTCTCCATCTTCGGCGAGGCGCCCTTCAAGCAGGCGGTGGCCAAGGCGAAGGAGTACATCACCGAAGGCGACATCATGCAGGTGGTGCTGTCCCAGCGCATGACCAAACCCTTCTCCGCCAGCCCCCTGTCCCTGTACCGGGCCCTGCGCACCCTCAATCCTTCTCCCTACATGTATTACTTCGACTTCGAGGATTTCCATGTGGTGGGCGCTTCCCCCGAAATTCTCACCCGTCTGGAAGGCGATACCGTGACGGTGCGGCCCATCGCCGGTACTCGCAAGCGGGGCGCCACGCCGGAGGAGGATGCGGCCCTGGCCGAGGATCTGCTGGCGGACCAGAAGGAGATCGCCGAGCATGTGCAGCTGCTGGACCTGGGCCGCAACGACGTGGGTCGGGTGGCCCAGACCGGCTCGGTGAAGCTGACCGAGCGCATGACCATCGAGCGCTATTCCCACGTGATGCACATCGTCTCCAACGTGGAAGGCAAGCTCCAGGCCGGTCTCTCGGCCCTGGATGTGCTGAAGGCGGCCTTCCCTGCCGGTACCCTCTCCGGCGCACCCAAGGTGCGGGCCATGGAAATCATCGATGAACTGGAACCGGTGAAGCGCGGCATCTACGGCGGCGCCATCGGCTACCTGGGCTTCAACGGCGACATGGACCTGGCCATCGCCATCCGTACCGCGGTGATCAAGGACGGCCAGCTGCACGTGCAGGCCGGCGCCGGCATCGTTGCCGATTCGGACCCGACCTCCGAATGGCAGGAAACCCAGAACAAGGCCCGGGCCGTGCTGCGGGCCGCGGAAATGGCCGAGAACGGCCTCGATACCCGTTTCGAGTGAGGGCGCTGCCATGCTGCTGATGATCGACAACTACGACAGCTTCACCTACAACATCGTCCAGTACTTCGGCGAGCTGGGCCAGGATGTGCGCGTCTATCGCAACGACGCCATCACCCTGGGCGAGATCGCCCGTCTCGATCCGGACTATCTGGTGATTTCCCCGGGGCCCTGTGCGCCCCAGCAGGCGGGGGTTTCCCTGGCCGCCATCCGCGAATTCGCCGGCAAGATTCCCCTGCTGGGCGTGTGCCTGGGCCACCAGTCCATCGGCGAGGCCTTCGGCGGGCGCATCGTGCATGCCAAGAGGCTGATGCACGGCAAGACTTCGCCCGTGCATCACAATGATCAGGGCGTTTTCAAGGGCTTGCCCAATCCGGTGACCTGTACCCGCTACCACTCCCTGGCCATTGAGCGGGAAAGCCTGCCGGACTGCCTGGAGATCACTGCCTGGACCGACGACGGCGAAATCATGGGGGTGCGGCACAAGACCCTGGCGGTGGAAGGGGTCCAGTTCCACCCCGAGTCCATCCTCACCGAACACGGCCACGACATGTTGCAGAACTTCCTCAAGGAGCACGCCAAATGAGCCCGCAAGAAGCCTTGACCCGCTGCATCGAGCACCGGGAAATCTTCCACGACGAAATGCTGGAGCTGATGCGCCAGATCATGTCCGGCGAAATGAGTCCGGTGATGATCGCCGCCATCACCACGGCCCTGCGGGTGAAGAAGGAAACCATCGGTGAAATCGCTGCCGCCGCCCAGGTGATGCGCGAGTTCGCCACCAAGGTGCCGGTGCGGGACCCGTCCGCCGTGGTGGACATCGTGGGCACCGGCGGTGACGGCGCCCATACCTTCAATGTCTCCACCACCTCCATGTTCGTCTGTGCCGCCGCCGGCGCCAAGGTGGCCAAACACGGCGGCCGCTCCGTCTCTTCCAAGAGCGGCTCGGCGGATGTGCTGGAAGCCCTGGGCGTGAACCTCAATCTGCCGCCGGAGCGCATTGCCGAATGTATCGATACGGTGGGTATCGGCTTCATGTTCGCCCCCAACCATCATGGCGCCATGAAGCATGCGGCCCCGGTGCGACGCGAACTGGGAGTGCGCACCATCTTCAACATCCTCGGCCCCCTGACCAACCCGGCCGGCGCCGAGCGCCAGGTGCTGGGGGTGTTCCATGCGGATCTGGTGGGCATCCTCATCCGGGTGCTGCAGCGCCTGGGTTCCCAGCGGGCCTTCACCGTCTTCGGCGTGGATGGTCTGGATGAGATTTCCAATTCCGGCCGCACCCTGATTGGCGAACTGAAGGATGGACGCATCCATGAGTACGAGATCCATCCGGAGGATTTCAACCTGCCGGTGCACGATCCCCGGGTGATCCGGGTGGGCAATGTGGAAGAGTCCAAGGCCATGGTGCTGGCGGCCCTGGAGGGGCGTCACGGTCCGGCCCGGGATATCGTGGCCCTGAACGCCGGAGCCAGCCTGTATGTGGCCGGCCTGGCCGACTCCATGGCCCAGGGGGTGGAAAAGGCGCTGGATGCCATTGCCTGCGGCGCCGCCCGGGCCAAGCTGGACGAATTCGTGCGCTTTACCGGGGTTGCCCCATGAGCGACATCCTCAACAAGATTCTCGCCACCAAGCGGGAAGAGGTGGCTGCCGCCCTGCCCGCCATGCCCCTGGCCGCCGTTCGCACCGCTGCCGAAGCCCGGGTCAAGGCCGACCCTGCCCGGGATTTCGTCGGGGCCATCCGCCGCAAGATTGCCGGCGGGCAATCGGCGGTGATCGCGGAAATCAAGAAGGCCAGTCCTTCCAAGGGCGTTATCCGGGAGAACTTCGATCCGGCCGCCATTGCAGCGGATTACGAAGCCCACGGCGCAGCTTGCCTGTCGGTCCTGACGGACCGGCAGTATTTCCAGGGTGCGCCCGAATACCTGCAGGCGGCCCGCGGCGCTTGCGCTTTGCCGGTGTTGCGCAAGGATTTTCTGGTCGACCCCTATCAGGTCTATGAAGCCCGGGCCATGGGGGCGGATGCCATCCTGTTGATTGTGGCGGCCCTCAGCCTGCCGCAGATGCGGGAGATGGAAGACCTGGCCATGGAGTTGGGCATGGGGGTGCTGGTCGAGTCCCACGACGGCCAGGAGCTGGAGCAGGCCTTGCAACTGAAGACTCCGCTGATGGGTATCAACAATCGTAACCTGCGTTCCTTTGAGGTTAGTCTGCAGACCACCCTGGGCCTCCTGCCGGAGATCGGTGACGGGCGGATCGTGGTGACGGAGAGCGGCATCCTGGGGGCAGCGGACGTGGCTCTCATGCGAGCCAACCAGGTCGAAGCCTTCCTGGTCGGCGAAGCCTTCATGCGCTGCCCGTCCCCCGGGGAAGCCCTGCGACAACTCTTCGCCAAGGGCTGAAGGGCTGGCCCTTATGGCTTTGGGCGTAGGTGAAGACACTGGTGTTGAGTGTTGTGTTGTAAAAACACAACAACTCGAGGATGGGAGTGCAGGCATCTTGACGTTGTCGTTGCTCCCGTTAGGTGGGTTTGCCACAATCCGTCTCAACTTCTCGTAAGAGAGGTATTAAAGGGGTATGCGGGACAACGCTACCTTTCCTAATTGCAAGAGGAGAAAACCTGATGCAAAAGAAATTTATCGCTCTGGCCGTTGCCGCTCTGGCTTCCGGCGCCGCTTTCGCTCAATCCAATGTCCAGATTTACGGCGTTGCTGATCTGTCTTTCGAGTCCGTTAAGGCCGAAGGTGCTGCTGGCGCTGGTGCCAACATGCCTTCCCGTAACCGTCTGCAAACCAACTCCTCCTACCTGGGTTTCAAGGGTAGCGAAGACCTGGGCAATGGTCTGAAGGCTCTGTTCCAGATCGAGACCGCTGTTAACTTCGACAACCAAAACGGTGCTGATACTGCCGGCCTGACCCCGACCGGTAATGCATACGCTGGCGTGAATCAGCAGTTCTCCAACGCCGGCAATACCGCTGGTGGTTCCATGCGTGATACCTATGTTGCTCTGGCTGGCAACTTTGGTACCGTTCTGGCAGGTTATGTTTCCACCCCCTACCGCTCCATTTCCGCTGGCTTTGACGTGATGCCTGGCGCTACCGGTATCGGTGGTTACAATGGTGTGTTTGGTCGTGCCACTGGTGGTACCAACCTGAACTTCCGCACCCAAGCCGTTGCTTACGCTACCCCCACTTTCTCCGGTTTCTCCGGCGTGATCGCTTACGTGCCGAACGAAGGCAAGAGCATGTCCAACGTGGCTAACAGCGTTAACCCCGGCGGTTACAACCTGGCCCTGAACTACGCTAATGGTGGTCTGAAGGCTGCTTACTCCTATCTGAGCCTGACCGACGTTGGTGTTGGTGGCCTGACGGACGAAAAGCACAAGGCTCACCTGCTGGCCGCTGGCTATGACTTCGGTCAAGGCACCACCCTGAACGCTATGTACCAGAAGTTTAACGGTGATGTGAATGCTGGCGCCGGTAACCTGGACGTCAACCGCAACTCCTACTGGATCGGCGTGAAGCACGTTATCGGTGCTAACGAACTGGCCGCTTCCTACGCTGTTGCTCGCGACACTACCGGTAACCTGTTTGCCAACAACGGCGACCAAGGTGCCAAGCAGTTCGCTCTGCGTTATGGCTACAACTTCTCCAAGCGCACCCAAGCTTACGCTATCTACTCCAAGGTCACCAACGACGCTGGTGCTAGCTTCAACTTCGGTGCTGGTACCAACACCACCGCTGCTGGCGCTGGTGCTGATCCCACCGCTTGGGGTGTTGGCGTTCGCCACTCCTTCTAATATCGTTTAATCACGATATTAAAAAAAACAGGCGCCCTAGGGCGCCTGTTTTTTTTGCATCTTTAGGTATTTCCCTGCGGGAGTGCTCAAAAAAAGAAATGCTCAACAAAAAAGCGCCTTATTAGGCGCTTTTTTGTTGAGCGGGTGGCACCCTATTCTTGATACAGGCAGACCATGTTGTCGCGATGGATGAGTTCCGGCTCTTCCATGTAGCCAAGGATGTCTTCGATATCGCTGGATGAGTGCTTGGCGATGAGGCGAACTTCGCTGCTGCCGTAATTGCAGAGGCCCCTGGCGATTTCCCTGCCGCTTTCGTTCAGGCAGGCTACGGCGGCTCCCCGCTCGAAGTCGCCGTGAACTTCCCGTACTCCTACAGGCAGCAGACTCTTTCCTTGGCGCAGGGCTTGGATGGCTCCCTGGTCGAGCGTCAGCTTTCCTGCCAGCTGCAAATGGTCTGCCAGCCACTGTTTGCGGGCGGTCATCGGCAGGGTGTCGGCGACCAGCAGAGTGCCGACGGATTCTCCGGTGGCAAGGCGGGTGAGAGGGCTTTTTTCCCTGCCACTGGCAATGACAGTGTCGGCGCCGCTGCGGGCGGCCCGCTTGGCGGCGAGGACCTTGGTAATCATGCCGCCGGTGCCGATCTGGGTGCCGGCACCGCCGGCCATTGCCTCCAGGGATGGGTCGCCGGCGCGGGCTGAGGTGATCAAGGTGGCGGAAGGGTCCTTGCGCGGGTCGGCGGTGAAGAGGCCGGGCTGGTCGGTCAAGATGATGAGGCAGTCTGCCTCCACCAGGTTGGCGACCAGGGCGCCCAGGGTGTCGTTGTCACCGAATTTGATTTCGTCAGTAACGACCGTGTCGTTTTCATTGATGATGGGGACGACACCCAGTTCGAGCAACGTGGTCAGTGTGGCCCGGGCGTTCAGATAGCGCTTGCGGTCGGCCAGATCGTCGTGAGTCAACAGAATCTGGGCAGTGTGCAGGCCGTGGGCGCTAAAGGCCGATTCATAGACCTGGGCCAGGCCCATCTGGCCGACGGCGGCGGCGGCCTGGAGTTCGTGCACGGCCTTGGGGCGCTTCTGCCAGCCCAGTCGCTGCATGCCGCAGGCAATGGCGCCTGAGGAAACCAGGACCACCTGTTTGCCGTTGTGGCGGAGCTCGGCAATCTGGCGTGCCCATTCGTGAATGGCGGCTAGGTCGAGTCCGGCGCCATTGTTGGTGACAAGGGCCGAGCCGACCTTGACGACTAGGCGCCCGGCATTGGCCGTACGGCTGGTGGTTGGGCTCATTCGTCTACGCTTGGTGAGGGGGTGAGGGGCTTTCCCCGGACTCCTCCGCTGCCTCGTCCTGCTTCCTGATTTCCTCCAGGGCGGCCTGGATGGCGTAGACCACGGGGCGGCAGCCTTCGCCGCTGATGGCGGCAATGGGGAAAACGGGGCCGTTGAAACCGGATTTTTCCCGGTAGGCGGACAAGAAGGCGTCCACGTGTTCTTGGCGCTCTTCCTCGGGGAGCAGGTCAAGCTTGTTGAGGATCAGCCAGCGCGGCTTGCTGGCGAGTTCGGGGCTGTATTTTTCCAGTTCGCCGACGATGGCGATGGCGTCGGCAACCGGATCGGCGTCCGGATCCATCGGGGCAATATCGACGATGTGCAGCAGCACACGTGTGCGGGCCAGGTGCTTGAGGAAGCGGATGCCCAGGCCGGCGCCATCGGCTGCGCCTTCGATGAGGCCCGGCACGTCGGCAATGACGAAGCTCTTGTTGTCATCGACCCGCACCACGCCAAGATTGGGGTGCAGGGTGGTGAAGGGATAGTCTGCAACCTTGGGTCGGGCGGCAGATACGGCGCGGATGAAGGTGCTCTTGCCCGCATTGGGCAGGCCCAGCAGGCCTACGTCGGCGAGCACTTTCAACTCCAGCTTCAGTTCTTTTTCTTCTCCGGGTTCGCCTTTGGTGCACTGACGGGGAGCGCGGTTGGTGGAGGACTTGAAGTGGATGTTGCCCAGTCCGCCCCGGCCGCCTTGGGCCAGCAGGACCTTCTTGCCGTCCTTGTCCAGGTCGGCCAGTACGTCACCGGTGACGGCATCGCTAATAACCGTACCAACCGGCATGTGCATGATGATGTCGTCGCCGCCTTTGCCGTAGCAATCGGCGCCCCGCCCGCTTTCGCCGTTTTGGGCGAGGAATTTGCGGGTGTAGCGGTAGTCGATGAGGGTGTTGATGTTGCGGTCGGCAATGACATAGATGCTGCCGCCGCGACCACCGTCGCCGCCATCCGGACCGCCCATGGGAATGTATTTTTCCCGGCGGAAGGAGGCAACGCCGTTGCCGCCCTTGCCGGCGATGACCAGGATCTTGGCTTCGTCGATGAATTTCATAGGGTATAAACAGAAAAGCCCTACCGCGAGGATAGGGCTCTCCTTGGTTCCTTAAAGCGCGGGTTAGGCGGCGGGAACGATGCTCACGGTGCGGCGGCGCTTTTCACCCTTGATGGTGAATTGCACGCGACCTTCAACGAGGGCGAACAGGGTGTGGTCCTTGCCGATGCCGACGTTTTCGCCGGGATGGAATTCGGTGCCACGCTGACGAACCAGAATGTTACCGGCTGCCACCAGTTGGCCGCCGTAGCGCTTTACGCCAAGTCGCTTCGATTCCGAGTCGCGGCCGTTGCGGGAACTACCGCCAGCTTTTTTGTGTGCCATGGTGTATTAACTCCTCGATCAGGCGGAGATGCCGTCGATGCGGATCTCGGTGTAGTTCTGACGATGGCCCTGGTGCTTCTGGTAGTGCTTCCGACGGCGCATCTTGAAAATCTTGACCTTGTCGTGGCGGCCGTGGGAAACCACGGTGGCCTGGACAGAGGCGCCCTGAACCAGCGGGGCGCCAATTTTCACAGCCTCGCCTTCGCCTACCATGAGGATCTGGTCGAGAGTGATTTGTGCGCCGATGTCTGCCGGTATCTGTTCTACTTTAAGTTTTTCGCCAGCGACGACGCGATATTGCTTGCCGCCGGTTTTTATGACCGCGTACATAGGGACTCCGATAACAAAGGGTGTAACAAAGAACCGTGCATTATACGGATTTTAGACGTCGCGTCAAAGACTTCCGTTCTTTGACCGCCGCGTCCGCCGGCCGGGCGGCTTGACCATCCTCGGACGCGCGCCTACCATGCAGCGGCTTGGCTGGGAGCCTGTGCTGAAGGCCTCCGCCGTTGCTTTTCCGGCTGTTGTGGCCGTCCTTTCCTTTACGCTCTCGAAACGTTCCCGTGGCTCTCGAAAAAATCAATGCTCTGATCGGCCCCGACATGAAGTCGGTGGATGCCGTCATTCGTCAGCGCCTGCATTCCGATGTGGTGCTCGTTCGTCAGGTGGCCGAGTACATCATCAGCAGCGGCGGCAAGCGCCTGCGTCCGGTGCTGGTGCTGCTGGCTGCCGGTGCCATGGGCTACAAGGGTGTCAATCACCATGAATTGGCTGCGGTGGTGGAATTCATTCATACCGCCACCCTGTTGCACGACGATGTGGTGGACGAGTCGGAACTGCGCCGGGGTCGGGAGACGGCCAATAACTTGTTCGGCAATGCCGCCAGCGTGCTGGTCGGCGATTTCCTCTATTCCCGCGCCTTCCAGATGATGGTGTCCGTGGGCAACATGCGCATCATGCAGGTGCTGGCGGATGCCACCAACATCATCGCCGAAGGCGAGGTGCTGCAGTTGATGAACTGCCACGATGCGGACGTGGATGAAGAGCGCTACCTGCAGGTGATCCGCTACAAGACTGCCAAGCTGTTCCAGGCGGCGGCCCGGCTGGGGGCAATCCTGGGGGGGGCGACGCCGGAGGTCGAGGAAGGTTTGGCGGCTTACGGCATGCATCTGGGGACCGCGTTCCAGCTGGTGGACGATGTCCTGGACTATTCCGCCGACGAGGCCGAGACCGGCAAGCATCTGGGTGACGACCTGGCCGAAGGCAAGCCTACGCTGCCTCTCATTTATGTTATGCAGAACGGTTCCCCGGAGCAGGCTGCCTGTGTGCGTCGCGCCATTGAGGAAGGCGGGCGGGATGACTTCCCTGTCGTGCTGGAAGCCATTCGTGCCACCGGTGCTCTGGAGCACACCCTGAAGCAGGCCAAGCTCGAGTCGGAAGTGGCGGTGCGCGCACTGCAAGCGCTTCCGGCTTCTCAATACAAAGATTCGCTGGTAGAATTGTCAGTCTTCGCTGTGACGAGAAGTTTCTGACTTTTCCCGAAAGTTGCAGTGAGCGAGTCGGGGTGTAGCTCAGCCTGGTAGAGTACTGCGTTCGGGACGCAGGAGTCGGAGGTTCGAATCCTCTCACCCCGACCAATTTTCAGAAAAGCCACTCATCCGAGTGGCTTTTTTGTTTTCCGGGTGTCGGTGGCCCTTGGAGCGCAGCTGTTCTTCGCCGGCCCCGGGCCTCGTGGCCGTGGTGGAGCCTCTGCTATGCTGTTGCTCTGATTGCTTGTGCAGCCGGAATGCCATGTCCAAGTTTCTGTTGTTCATTCTTTTTGTCGGCCTCGCCTGGTGGTGGTTCAGGGGGCGCGGCGTATCGCGTGGATTGGGCGGCGGGGCCCCCGTCAACCCGCCGGTGGAGCGAATGGTGGTGTGTCGTGGCTGCGGCGTCTATTTGCCGGAAAGCGATGCTCTGGTGGTTCGGGGGCATCCCTATTGCTGCGCCGAGCATGTTGTTCGTGACGATGGCTGAGGGCGTGTCTTGTCGTTCCTGAATGTTCCGCCCGTCGAGGTTTCCGAAGCGCACTGGAAGTCGTTGCGCTATTTCAATTTCTACCGCCTGGTTGCCGCCTTCCTCCTCTATGGGGCGGCCTATCTGCATCCGTCCAGCTTCGAGCTGGTGCCGGCCACCGATCAGTCCCTCTATACGTGGACGGCCTTCGTCTATTGCCTGGCCACTGCCTGCTCGGTGTTGTTGCTGGCCTTCTGGCGTCGTCATTTCAATCTGCAGTTGTCGGGCCAGGTGCTCCTGGATGTGGTGGCCCTGACGGTCCTGATGCATGCCAGCGGGGGGCTGCGTGGTGGCCTGGGGGCCATGCTCCTGGTCTCGCTGGCCGGGGCGGGGCTGGTCGGGCAGGGGCGATTGGTGCTTTTCTATGCGGCCCTGGCAACCCTTTCCATGCTGTTCCAGCAGTTGCTGCTGGCCTTGAGCAGCGAATTCGACCCCTCCGCCTTTTTCCAGGTCGGCCTGCTGGGGGCTGGCTTTTTTACCTCGGCGATTTCGGCCCGTCTCCTGGCCCGTCGCGTGGTGGCCAACGAAGAGTTGGCGCGCAAGCGCGGCGAAGCGCTGGCCAACCAGGTCTGTGTCAGTCAGCGGGTGATCGAGGAAATGCAGGACGGCGTCCTGCTGGTCAGCCCTCTGGGCGAGGTGCACCTGCATAATCCCCGGGCCGAGGCGCTCCTGGGATTGACGGCGGGGGAGGCTGGCAACCTGGAGCGCTGTTCGCCGGCCCTGGAAGGGCACTTTCTCCGCTGGCGGAGGCGGGAAGGCAGCAAGGACGAGAGCGGCCTGGTCTTCCACGTCCCGCGCAACGGCAAGCAGCTGTTTGCCCGTTTTCTCGAGACCCCGAGCAGTGCCGGTGACACCCTGATTCTGCTGGAGGACATGGACCGCCTGCGCGAGGAGTCCCGCCAGATGAAGCTGGCGGCTCTGGGGCGGTTGACCGCCAATATCGCCCACGAAATCCGCAATCCCCTGTCCGCCATCAGCCATGCCGGTGAGCTGCTGCGGGAAGATGCGGACCCGAAGGGCGGGGATGCCCGACTGGTGCGCATCATCCTGGACAATACCCAGCGCCTGGAGCGCATCGTGCGCGACGTACTCGAGCTGGGACGGCGGGACCGCTGCCATCCGGAGTCCATCGATCTCAATGCTGCATTGGCGGCCTATCTGGACGAGTTGCAGTCCAAGGCGGAGGCGGCTCCCGGCGTGCTGTGCCTGGAAGGGTTGGCCGGAGCCGAACTGGAGTTTGATCGTACCCATCTGCACCAGGTGCTGTGGAATCTGCTCAGCAATGCATTGCGGCACAGCCGGCAACAACCCGGTAGCGTGCAACTACGCGTTGCCTACGGCAATGGCGGCATGGTGGAGCTGCATGTGGAGGATGATGGGCCCGGCATTCCCGAAGCCATCCGGGAGCAGGTGTTCGAACCGTTCTTTACCACCCATGGCAAGGGGACCGGCCTGGGGCTCCACATTGCGCGGGAACTGTGCGAAGCCAACGGGGCGCAGCTGGAGTTGTTGAGCGAGTCCAGGGCCGGTGGAGCCCATTTCAGAATAACGGGAAGGAGAGGGCATGGCTCAGGCCAAAAGTGAACGCCGCGCCAGGGGGGCGCTGGCCCGGGTGCTGGTGGTGGATGACGAAGCGGATATTCGGGAACTGGTGGACCTCACCCTGTCCCGCATGGGGCTGGCGGCGGATTGCGCCGGCACCGTGGCCGAGGCTCGGGAGTTCCTTGCCCGGGAGTCTTACCAGCTGTGCCTGACCGACATGCGTTTGCCCGATGGGGAAGGGCTGGAACTGGTGCGCCTCATCGGCGAGCAGTACAGCGAGACGCCGGTGGCCGTGATCACCGCCTTCGGCAGCACCGAGAACGCGGTGGCGGCCCTCAAGGCCGGGGCCTTCGACTATCTGGCCAAGCCGGTGGCCCTGGATCAGCTGCGTACCCTGATCAAGTCGGCCATCGATCTGCCGGTGGCATCCGCGGCCGAGGGGGCGCCCCGCAGCGAGGCTCTGCAGCTGCTCGGCGATTCCCGGGCCATGAGCACGGTGCGGGAGATCATCGCCAAGCTGGCCCGCAGCCAGGCGCCGGTTTACATCTCCGGCGAATCCGGCTGCGGCAAGGAACTGGCGGCCCGCCTCATCCACGAGCAGAGCAACCGCAGCCAGGCGCCTTTCGTTCCGGTGAACTGCGGGGCCATCCCCGAGAACCTCATGGAAAGCGAGTTCTTCGGTTATCGCAAGGGCGCCTTCACCGGTGCCGAGCAGGATCGGGAAGGATTCTTCCAGGCGGCGGGGGGCGGCACCCTGTTTCTCGACGAGGTGGCCGACCTGCCCCTGTCCATGCAGGTCAAGCTGCTGCGGGCCATCCAGGAAAAGCGGGTGCGCAAGGTGGGCGCCACCGTGGAGGAGGCGGTGGATGTGCGTCTCATCTGTGCCACCCACCAGGACCTGAAGGCCTGCGTCGAGGCCGGCACCTTCCGCCAGGATTTGTACTACCGTCTCAACGTCATCGAGTTGCGCATGCCGCCGCTGCGGGAGCGGGCCGAGGACATTCCCCAGCTGGCTCGTGCCTGTCTCGACCGTCTGGCCCATCAGGCGCCGGCGTTGCCGCTGACGCCCGCGGCCGAAGCGGCGCTGTGTCGCTACACCTTCCCCGGCAACGTCCGCGAACTGGAGAATATTCTGGAGCGGGCCACGGCGCTATGCAGTGGCAGCGAGATCGACGAAGGCGACCTGCAGCTTTCCCCCACCGATGAAGGTCACCCCGAAACCGGTTCCGAAGGGCGCGGCGGCGAGTCTCTCGATACCTATCTGGACCGTCTGGAACGCCAGGCGATTCAGGAGGCGGTGGTTCAGACCCAGGGCAATCGCACGGCGGCGGCGCGCCTGCTCGGCATCACCTTCCGCTCCCTGCGCTATCGCATGGCCCGTCTGGGGATCGAGTGATGACGGAACGCTTCGATGCCGAGGGCTGGCTGGCCGGCGCAGTGCGGCGCGAGTCGCCCAATCAGGATGAGCGGCCCGAGGGAGAGCGGCCGAGCCTGGTCGTCATCCACGCCATCAGCCTGCCGCCCGACGACTTCGGCGGCCCCTGGATTTTCGATCTGTTCGACAACACTCTGGACCCGGCAGCCCATCCCTACTTCGCTGCCATTCACCATCTGCGTGTCTCTTCCCACTTCCTGATTCGTCGCGATGGCGAGCTGGTGCAGTTCGTTTCCTGCGACAAGCGTGCATGGCATGCAGGTGTCTCCGAGTGGCTGGGACGGGAGCGCTGCAACGATTTTTCCATCGGCATCGAGCTCGAAGGATGCGATGCCATGCCCTTCGCGCCGGCCCAGTACGATGCCCTGAAAGCCTTGCTGCAAGCCATTCTCCAGCACTACCCCATCAGTGCGGTGGCCGGGCATTGCCACATCGCCCCCCAGCGCAAGACCGATCCCGGCCCCCATTTCGACTGGCAGCAATTGCGTTGCGAGTTCGCAACCGTGCGCTTTCCAGCCATGCAAAAGAGTTAAAAAACACTTGCATAGGAAATACCCCATTACTAGAATTAGGCCCAAATCACAATGGGCACACTAAATCTAGTGGTCACTTACGCACGCACGCCAAAACAGCTGCAAAGCAAATCCCGGAACGCCAAGACTGGCGCGGGACTCGGCTTCTTCACCCCTCCGCGACCGTGAATCGCCAAGAGCCGAGAATGACGCCCCGCCCTTTCCATCCCATCGCGTTTGTCCCCGGTTCTTTCCGTTGCCGTCGACCTGCGGCAACGTCCAGCCTCCTCCCCGAATTTTTCTGCCGACGCCCGCTGGCGTCGTTGCGTATTGCCGCTCACGCGTCTTCAGTTCGTTCGCGTGTTGCCGCTCCGTATTCAACCGGCGCTTCCTCCGGAAGGTCGATGAATGGTCCGTGCTTTTCCCGGGCGGATCTCGTTTTGTCCGTTGTGTCTTAAAGCCAATTTTCGATCCTGGAGAAGGAGGTTATTTATGGCAACCGCAAAGAAGACGAAGACCGAGGCCGCCAAGGACAAGAAGTCCCCGGCGAAGGCTGCTGCTAAACCCGCTGTGAAGAAGGCTGCTCCCCCTAAGGCTGCTGCCAAGCCCGCCGCGAAGAAGGCTGCTCCCGCTAAGGCTGCTGCCAAGCCCGCTGTGAAGAAGGCTGCTCCCGCTAAGGCTGCTGCCAAGCCCGCCGCGAAGAAGGCTGCTCCCGCTAAGGCCGCTGCCAAGCCCGCCGCGAAGAAGGCTGCTCCCGCTAAGGCTGCTGCCAAGCCCGCCGCGAAGAAGGCTGCTCCGGCTA
>NZ_JBXAST010000011.1:0-48745 GCF_058809645.1 Azospira sp. MPR-E4
AGCCTACGGGATGGGTCGGGAGGGCGCCAATTCGGGTTATCCCGCAAGCCGCCATTATCCCATCGCCGCACCCCTCGCCGGGCCGCCGAGCCACTGCCCATGCGATACTCAGGGTAAACACCAATGGCCCGGCGCTTGTACGGGCAGCGAAGATTGAGACCCGAATTGCCTCCCAGCGCCATGCCGGACCGCGCCGAACCTGCCTCCCTGCCGTATAAAGCCGCCGTTGCCCGGGGCGGGTGGTACTGGCTCGTCCCCTACCTGGCCATCGTCCTCTTCGCCCTCACCATGTTTGCCCTGGTGGGCTACATCGACAAGCGGGATGCTGACGAGCGCCGCGCCATGGTGGAGCGGGACATGCAGTGGGCCGACCAGACCCTGCGCCTGCACCTCACCGCCAACCAGGATTTCCTCGTCCAATTGGGCCGCAACCTGGCCGACGGCGTGCTCGACTACGAGGACTTCCAGATCCGCGCCGCCCAGCACCTGGCCAACAATCCGGAACTGTCGGTGGTGCTGTGGGTGGACCCCAAGGGCAAGGTGCAGTGGGTGGCGCCCTTCGAGGCCACCGAATGGGTGGCCGGGGAAAGCCTGGACCCGACCCAGCAGGACCGCCTGGCCGAAGCCCTGCGCGGCGGCCGGCCCCTCTACGGCAGCACCTACCGCAACCGCCAGGGCGCCGCCTACTTCGATCTGACCATCCCGGTGCAGCGCTGGCGCGAGGACATGGGCGCCATCGTCGGCATCTACAGCACCGACGGCCTGCTGCGCCATCCGGTGCCCACCTGGTTCACCGAAAAATACCGCCTCACCCTGGAGGACGGGGAGGGCAAGGAAGTGGCGGCCAATACGGCGGTGCGCCCCACCAGCAAGGAGCTGGCCTACCGCCTGACTCTGGAGCCGCCGGCCAACGGTCTTTCCCTGCGGGCCATTGCCTACGCCACCGACGACGCCTGGTCCCGCACCCTGCCGCCCCTGGTGATCGGCGCTTTGACCCTGGCCCTGATCTGGAGCCTGGCCCTGCTGCGGCGCGACGTGCAGCGCCGCCTGCAGGCGGAGAAGGAGCGGGACCGGCTGTTCTCCCTGTCCCTCGGCCTGCAGTGCATCGCCACCCTGGAAGGCAAGCTGCGCCGGGTCAATCCGGCTTTCGAGCGGGTCCTGGGCTATCCCCTGGGGGAGCTGCGGGACAAGTCCCTGCTGGACTTCGTGCACCCGGACGACATGGCCCTGGTGGTGGACATGCTGCGCCATCTGGCGGAAGGGGCGGCCCAGGAATTCGAGTGCCGCTTCCACAGCGCCAACGGCCAGGACAAGTGGTTGCTGTGGAGCATCAATCCGGTGCCGGAAGAGAAGCTGCTCTACGCCGTGGCCCACGACATCACCGACCGCAAGACCACCGAGCAGGCCCTCACCGACGAATACGCCTTCCGCAAGGCCATGGAGGAATCCGTGTCCACCGGCCTGCGGGCCATCGACATGGAAGGCCGCATCATCTACGTGAACCCGGCCTTCTGCCGCATGCTGGGCTGGAGCGAGGCGGAGCTGCTGGGTCTCAAGCCCCCCTTCCCCTACTGGCCGCCGGAACACGCCCGCCAGCTGGCCACCAACATCGAGCTGACCCTGGCCGGCCAGGCCCCCGCCAAGGGCTTCGAGCAGCGGGTGATGCGCAAGAACGGCGAGCGCATGGACGTACGCTTCTACATTTCCCCCCTGATCGACGCCAACGGCAAGCAGACGGGCTGGATGGGGGCCATGACCGACATCACCGAGCCGAAGCGGGTGCGGGGCGAACTGGAACGCTCCCAGGAGCGCTTCATGGCGGTGCTGGACGGTCTGGATTCGGCGGTGTACGTGGCCGACGCCAAGAGCGACGAAATCCTCTTCGGCAACCGGGCCTTCAAGAGCATCTTCGGTTTCGACGCCGTCGGCCGCAACTGCTGGGAGGTGACCGAAGCCTGCCGGCCGCCGGTGGGCGCCTTCGACTGCGACCTGCGCCTGCTCTCGCCGGAAGTGCTGCCGCGCCAGCTGTTCGACGGCGAGGTGCAGAACAGCCTCTCCGGCCGCTGGTACCACCTGCACGACCGGGCCATCCGTTGGGTGGACGGCCGGGTGGTGCGGGTGCAGATCGGTACCGACATCACCGAGCGCAAGCAGATCGAGGAAGTGAACCTGCAGCAGCAGAAGCGCCTGGAGCAGACCTCGCGCCTCATCACCATGGGCGAAATGGCCTCCTCCCTGGCCCACGAACTGAACCAGCCCCTGGCCGCCATCGCCAACTACTGCATGGGCTGTGTCAAGCGCATGAAGGGCGGCGCCGCCAAGCCGGAGGAGCTGCTGGGGGCCATGGAAAAGGCCAGCTTCCAGGCCGAGCGGGCGGGCAAGATCATCCGCCGCATGCGGGAGTTCGTGAAAAAGAGCGAGCCCAACCGGGGCCAGGTGCTGCTCGGCGACATCGTCGAGGAAGCCCTGGGCTTCGCCGAGATCGAGGCGCGCAAGCAGGGGGTGAACATCTGCGTGGACCTGCCGCCGGACCTGCCACCCCTGTTTGCCGACCGCATCATGATCGAGCAGGTGCTGCTCAACCTGGTGAAGAACGGCATCGAGGCCATGCGCGACACCCTGCCGGCGGAACGCCGATTGACGGTGTCCGCGACCCTCCCGGACAATCACAGCCTGGAGGTGGCGGTGGCCGACCGGGGCCACGGCCTCGGCAGCACCACCGCCGAGGAACTGTTCGCCCCCTTCTACACCACCAAGCCCGAGGGCATGGGCATGGGCCTGCCCATCTGCCGGTCCATCATCGAGTACCACAAGGGCCGCCTGTGGGCCGACGCCAATCCGGGCGGCGGCACCGTTTTCCGATTCACCCTGCCTTTGGAGGAATGAGGCCATGACGCAACACAACAGCCAGGAGAGCGCTGCCGTCGCCTCAACCCAGTGTGTCTACGTGGTGGACGACGACGAGGCCATGCGCGATTCCATGGTCTGGCTGATCGAGTCCGAAGGCTATCCGGTACGCGCCTTTCCCAGTGCCGAGGATTTTCTCGCCGCCTACACCGACGGCCTGGCCGGCTGCCTGGTGCTGGACGTGCGCATGCCCGGCATGAGCGGCCTGGAGCTGTACGAGCGGCTGGCGGCCCAGCGTTCCACCCTGCCGGTGATCTTCATCACCGGCCACGGCGACGTGCCCATGGCCGTGGCGGCCCTGAAGAAGGGCGCCGCCGACTTCATCGAGAAGCCCTTCAACGATACGGACATGCTGCGCCTGATCCGCCAGTGCATGGACCTGGATACGGAACGCCGCGCCCGCCGGGCCCGGGAAAATTCCGTGGCCAGCCGCCTGGCCCAGCTCACCGCCCGGGAGCGGGAGGTGATGGACCGGGTGGTGGAAGGCAAGCTCAACAAGCAGATCGCCGACGAGCTCAACATCAGCATGAAGACCGTGGAGGCTCACCGGGCCCGGGTCATGGAAAAGATGGGAGTGCGCTCCCTGGCCGAACTGGTGCAGTGCGCCCTGGAGTCGAGCCAGGCCGAACGCTGACGGGGCATGGCCGGGGAGGCAGACGGGACGGACCTGCCGGCGGTGCCTGCCCCGACAGGGCCGTGTTGACTGGGCCCTGGCTTGGGAGTCCAATCGCCCCCTGCCCCGGAAACGGGGATTTCCCCAATTTCATCTTGCGGGCCGGCGCGCTATCGTGGCGCCAACACTGCCCGGGAAAGAACCGTCATGCGCGTTGCCCTCTTCGTCACCTGTCTGGCCGACCTGATGCGGCCCAATGTGGCTTTTGCCGCCCTGAAACTGCTCAAGCTCGCCGGCTGCACCGTCGAAGTCCCCGAGACCCAGACCTGCTGCGGCCAGCCCGCCTACAACTCCGGCGACCGGGCCACCGCCCTGACCCTGGCGCGCAAGGTCATCGACGAGTTTGAAGGCTACGAATACGTGGTGCTGCCCTCCGGCTCCTGCGCCGGCATGATCCGCGCCCACTACGAAGAACTGTGCAAGGACGATCCTGCCCTGCTGGCCCGGGCCAAGAAGCTGGCGGCCTGCACCTATGAACTGACCGACTTCCTGGTGAATGTGGCCAAGCTGGAAAGTGTGCCCGGCGATTTCGCCGGCAGCATCACCTACCACGACTCCTGTTCCGGCCTGCGGGAACTGGGCATCAAGCAGCAGCCCCGCCAGCTCCTCGGCAAGATGGGCCAGGTGGAAATCAAGGAAATGAGCGAGGCCGAGACCTGCTGCGGTTTCGGCGGCACCTTCTCCCTCAAGTTTGGCGACATCTCCACCAAGCTGGCCGACAACAAGTGTGAGAACGCCTGCGCCACCGGAGCCGACGCCATCGTCGGCGGCGACCTGGGCTGCCTGCTCAATATCGAAGGCCGCCTGCGCCGCAAGGGTGACCGCAAGACCCAGGTGCTGCACGTGGCCGAAGTGCTGGCCGGCAAGCTCGACTAGATTCCGTTTCACCCCGGCCCCGGCTGCCGCCGGGCGCCCTTCTTCCGCCCTCATCAGGATCCGCCATGGAAATCCATTCCAACGACTTCAAGGCCCGGGCCCGGGAGGCCCTGGCCAATCCCAACCTGCAGAAGGCCCTCAAGCTGGTGCAGGTGAAGTTCGTCCCCGGCCGGGCCGCCGCTGCCGCCGAGTTCGGCGACTTCGAGGCCCTGCGCGATGCCGGCCGCGACATCCGCAACCGGGCCCTGGAAAACCTGGACCTGTGGCTGGAACGCTTCGAGCAGGAGGCCACCCGCCGCGGCGCCCGGGTGCACTGGGCCAGGGACGCGGCCGAGGCCAATGCCATCATCGTCGGCATCGCCCAGGCCAACGGCGTGAAGAAGGTGGTCAAGTCCAAGTCCATGGTGAGCGAGGAGTGCGGCCTCAACGACGCCCTGGAGGCGGCCGGCGTGACGCCCGTCGAGACCGATCTGGGCGAGTACATCCTGCAGATCAACGACCACGAGCCGCCCTCCCACATCGTCGCCCCGGTGATCCACAAGACCCGGGACGAGGTCTCCGACCTGTTCCACGCCAAGCACGGCAAGCCCCGTACCGAGGACATCGGCGCCCTGTGCCGGGAGGCCCGGGAAATCCTGCGGCCCCACTTCCTCTCCGCCGACATGGGCATTTCCGGCGCCAACTTCCTGGTGGCCGAGACCGGCTCCACGGTGATCGTCACCAACGAGGGCAACGGCCGCCTGTGCACCACCGTGCCCCGCATCCACGTGGCCCTCACCGGCATCGAAAAAGTGGTGCCGACCCTGGAGGACCTGTCGGTGCTGCTGCGCCTGCTGCCCCGTTCCGCCACCGGCCAGCCCATCACCAACTACGTTTCCATGAACACCGGCATTGCCGGCAATGGCGATAGCGACGGCCCGGAGCAGTTCCACATCGTCCTGCTCGACAACGGTCGCTCCCGGGTGCTGGGTTCCGAGCTGAAGGAGATGCTGCGCTGCATCCGCTGCGGCGCCTGCATGAACCACTGCCCGGTGTACCAGGCCGTCGGCGGCCACGCCTACGGCTGGGTCTATCCCGGTCCCATGGGTTCGGTGCTGACCCCCTCCTACGCCGGCATGGAGCACGCCCACGAGCTGCCCCACACCGCCACCGGCTGCGGCCAGTGCAGCGCCGTCTGCCCGGTGCGCATTCCCCTGCCCGAACTGATGCGCAAGGAGCGGGAAATGCAGGTGGAGGCCGGCCTGCGGCCCTGGCAGGAGCGCCTTTCCCTCAAGCTGTGGGGCTGGAGCGCCAGCCAGTCCTGGCTCTACGGCATCGGCACGGCCATCGCCGCCCGCTTCCTCAAGCGCCTGGGCGGCGCCGACAAGCTGATCCACCGCCTGCCCCTGGGCGGCGGCTGGACCGACGGCCGGGATTTCCCGGCGCCGGCGGGCAAGACCTTCCGCGAGCTCTACCGCGCCCGCAAAAACCTGCACTGATAGGAGCTGCACCGATGAGTTCCCGCGACCTGATCCTCTCCCGCATCCGCGCCTCCATCGGCCGCGGTGCCCCGGCCGACGGTGCCGTGCTGGCGCCCCATCTGGCGGCCCGCACCCGGGGCCCCGCCCCCGGCGGCGCCTGGCGCGACAGCCGGGAAGGCCTGCTGCAGCGCTTCACTGAACGGGCCACGGCCCTCGCCTCCACGGTGGAACGGGTGCCATCCTGGGCCGAAGTGCCGGCGGCGGCCGCTGCCTATCTTATTGCCCGGGAGCTGCCGACCCGGGCCGTGTGCTGGCCCTCCCTGGCTGACCAGGCCTGGGCCGGCGCTGGCCTGCAGGTGGAGGCCCGTCCCTCCCGGGGCGACGATCTGGTGGGCATCACTTCCACCTTCTGCGCCGTGGCCGACACCGGCACCCTGATGCTGCTCTCCGGCGCCGACACCCATGCGGCCACCAGTCTGCTGCCGGAAACCCACATCGCCGTGGTGCCGGTGGAACGGGTGGTGCCCCTCATGGAAGACGGTTTCGCCCTGCTGCGGGCGGAAAAGGGCGAGGCGCCCCGGGCCGTCAATTTCGTCTCCGGCCCCTCCCGCACCGCCGACATCGAGCAGACCGTGACCCTCGGCGCCCACGGGCCTTACCGGGTGCATCTGATCCTGGTGGGCTAGTCCGGCTGTTCCTCGACGGCGATGGAGAAAATCTCCACCCGGGCCGTCTGTTCGTCCAGGCTGGTGGTGCGCACTTCCTTGATTTCCAGGTTGTCCCGTTCCACCAGCAGTACGAAGCGTCCCTGGTCCGCCGGCAGCAGCCCGGCCGGCGTCACCAGGGAGTCGTTGGGCCGCAGGCCCGGAACGGCGGGCAGGACCAGGACATGGGGGTGGGCGCTGGCATTCTCGCCGGGCAGGGCGATGGTGGCGGGCAGGGCCTTGGGGGCCAGGATCTGCAGGCCGATCTCCAGGTGCTCCGGATTTTCCGAGAGGGCCCAGCGCACGATGCAGGCCTGCCAGCCGCCGCGGCCCGGCGGGTGGTTTTCCGGCTTGAGGGCCACCACGTCGCCCACTTCCAGCTTTTCCGAGGTGCCGGCAAGGTGCATCAGGGCGTAGCCGTCCGGGCTCTCGTTGGTGATCATCCAGGAGGAACCTTCGCCTTCTTCCAGGGCAGGGCCGCGCAGCAGGCCGGCCAGGGGTTCCAGGCCGGCGTGCAGGGTCACCCGGTAGCTCTGGCGCCGGCGCGGGAAGCGCCGCCGGGCCGGGTTGCCCCAGAAGCGGATGAGGCGGCGCAGGACGCTGCGCCCGCTCAAGGTGGCGGCGAATTCGGGCAGTTCGCTGGTGCCCGTCCGCTGGCTGCCGGATTCCAGGGTGTGCAGCTGCCGCTCGAGGAAATGGGCCAGCTGGTCGCAGGAGAACCACAGCACCGGCGTTTCCGGCGGCGGCAGGCGGCGGGCCAGAGCCACGGCCGGGCTGTCCCGGTTGGGATCGATCCAGAACAGGCCCCGGTGGCGCTCGTCGGTGATGCTGAGGAATTCCAGCCGGTGTCCGTGCCGTTGGGCGATGTCGGCAATGAATTCCAGTTCCCGGGCGCTGAAGGAGGCCGGCTGGGCGCAGGCCAGGAGCAGGGTGCTGGCGTATTCGTTCTCGATGCTGGAGGCGGTGCCTTCGGGCAGTTGCCCCTGCAGGCCCCGTTCCCGGGCCAGGGCGTAGGTGCGGTGGGCGGCTTCCCAGATGCCGACGGCGGCGGGGGAGGCTACCAGGGCGCTGATCAGCAGGTGCTGCTTGAGCAGGTGCTGGGCGCGCCAGAGAATCACGTCCTGGGGCTGGCGCAGGCCCTTCACCAGGTGTTCGTCCACCTGGTCCTGCAGAATGGCAAGGAAGTTGCGGGCCAGCAGTTCCAGCAGTTCCTGGGCGGACTTGACCAGGGCACGCAGCTTGCGCGGCAGGGGCAGGCCGGCCTCATCCAGGCTGGGGGTCAGCCGGGCCACCGCGGCAACGCTGCGGGCGTGGATCAGGTCCAGGACCCGGTGGCGCTGCTGGGCGCTGGCCGCTGTGTCCTCCATGGCCAGCAGGTGGCCCTTGAGGGTCGTCAGCTCCTGCCCCAGGTCGCCGGACGGCGGCAGTCCCAGCCATTCGATGATGGCGGTGATGCCCAGGGGGGGCGGCGCGGTTTCCGGGGGAACGGAGGACGGTTCGCTCATGGCGTGGTCGGCTAGGGGCGGCGGCGCCGGCTCAAGGGCGCCCGCGGGAGTGTAAAGGTGCGTGGATTATAGCGTGCCGTGTCGCCATCTCCAGGGATTTGCCCGACAGGCGGGCGTTTCCGGGGAGTTCCCGGCCGCCAGGCGGCGGGGGCGGGGCGGATTTGCTTCCCGTTTCCGCCGGGGCAAAGTAGGGGCTTGTTTTATTGCTTGTTTTGCCGCGGTTTATTGTTATAATCTTGCCCTTTTTCTGATTTCGGAAGAGAACAACGATGGTTGTCATTCGCCTTGCCCGTGGCGGCGCCAAGAAGCGCCCCTTCTACAACATGGTGGTTACCGATTCCCGTAACCGTCGCGACGGCCGTTTCGTCGAGCGCGTGGGTTTCTACAACCCCGTGGCCTCCGGTAATGCCGAAGGCCTGGTGATCAAGATGGATCGCCTGACCTACTGGACCGACAACGGCGCCCAGCTGTCCCCGACCGTGGCCCGCCTGGTCAAGCAGTTCGCTGCCAAGGCTGCCTGATAAAGCGTGACGGCAACTGATACCAACCCGGTCATCGTCCTGGGGAAGATCACCGTCCCCTACGGTATCCAGGGCTGGGTCAGAATCCACCCCTTCGCCGACGATCCCCTCGCCTGGGCCAAAATGCCCGAGTGGTGGGTGGCAACGGAGAAGGGGGACGGGGCGGCCGAAGTGCCTTTGGCACAATGGCGCTCCTGCAAGTTGAAGCAATGCCGCTGGCACGGAGACGGGCTGGTTGCAAGGCTTGAAGGCGTTGACGACCGGAATGCCGCCGAGGCCCTGCAAGGGTTTCTGGTGGGCGCTCCCCGGGAAGCGATGCCGGCTACGTCGGAAAACGAGTTTTACTGGACCGATCTGATCGGTCTGGACGTGGTCAATACCCGCGACGAGAAGCTGGGCCAGGTGGTCGGGCTGATCGAAACCGGGGCCAACGACGTGTTGCGCGTCGCCGCCGAAGACGGGGAGGAGCGTCTGCTGCCCTTCGTTGCCGCGGTGGTGCTGGCGGTGGAGCAGGCTGACCACCGCATTCGCGTCGAGTGGGAAAAGGATTGGTGAAAGTCCGCCCGGCTTCGCCTCCGAGGATCGGTTGAGCGTGCGTTTCGACGTCGTCACCCTCTTTCCGGAGATGTTCGCCGCCCTGGCCAACTTCGGCATCAGCCGTCGGGCCCTGGAGGACGGGCGCTGGGTGTTGAACACCTGGAACCCGCGGGATTTCACCGACAACAATTACCGGACCGTGGACGATCGCCCCTATGGCGGCGGCCCGGGCATGGTGATGCTGCCTGAGCCTCTGGAAAAAGCCATTGCGGCGGCCAAGGAGTCCCAGCGGCAGAATGGGGTGGCCCAGCCCCGGGTGATCTATCTGTCACCCCAGGGCCGTCCCCTGACTCACGCCAGCGTCATGCGGCTGAAGGAAGAAGCGGGTCTGATCCTGCTTTGCGGCCGCTACGAGGGAGTGGACGAGCGTCTGATCGAACGCTGCGTTGACGAGGAAGTGTCGATCGGGGATTTCGTCCTCTCGGGCGGCGAGATTCCGGCCATGGCCCTGATGGATGCCGTGGTGCGGCAATTGCCGGGGGTGCTTAACGATGCCACCTCGGCCGAGCAGGACTCCTTCGTGGACGGACTGCTGGATTGCCCCCATTACACCCGCCCCGAGGTGTATGCAGAAATGCCGGTGCCGCCGGTGCTGTTGTCCGGCCACCACAAGGACATTCGCCGCTGGCGACTGAAACAGTCGCTGGCGCGGACCCGGGAGCGTCGCCCGGAGCTGTACGCCAAATGGCTGACGCAACAGACCGAGGGAGGCAAAAAGCTTTCCAAGGAAATTACGCAACTCCTCGGCGAACTCGAAAGAGAAGCGCAAGCGGAGCAATGCGGTGAGATGAAAAGCAGTTCTTAACTTAGGAAGTACTCACATGAACCTGATTGCACAACTGGAACAAGAAGAAATCGCCCGCCTGACCGCCGGCAAGACCATCCCCGAATTCGCCCCCGGCGACACCGTGGTGGTTGGCGTGAACGTGGTGGAAGGTACCCGCAAGCGGGTCCAGGCCTACGAAGGCGTGGTCATCGCCAAGCGCAACCGCGGCCTCAACTCCGCTTTCACCGTGCGCAAGATTTCCTCCGGCGAAGGCGTGGAACGGACTTTCCAGACCTACTCCCCCCTGATCGCTTCCATCGAAGTGAAGCGTCGCGGCGACGTGCGTCGTGCCAAGCTGTACTACCTGCGTGACCGTTCCGGCAAGTCCGCCCGCATCAAGGAAAAGCTGGTCCTCAAGCGCGGCTAAGCTGTTTGGCCGTTGCCATGAAAAGGGCGCCGCAAGGCGCCCTTTTTTTATGCCTGAATTCCTCCGGCGCTACTTCTTCTTGCGCCAGGGACATTTCTTGCAACCCTTCTTGCAGCACTTGCCTGACATTGCAGCTCCTCGGCTTGGTGTCCCGCCCCGGGGACTCGCCGGATTAGTCAGTCGTTATCAAGAATGGTTCGCAATGTTTTGCGCTATCAGGCGCGCTTGTCCTTCTCGATCAGGGCGTAGGCGGAGTGGTTGTGGATGGACTCGAAGTTTTCCGATTCCACCACGTAGTGGTCGATGCGGGGATCTTCGTTGAGGCGGGCGGCCACGTCCCGCACCATGTCCTCGACGAACTTGGGATTGTCGTAGGCCCGCTCGGTGACCCACTTCTCGTCCGGCCGCTTGAGCAGGCCGAACAGTTCGCAGGAGGCCTGGGCTTCCACCATCTGCACCAGGTCCTCGATCCAGAGGAAGGCGTTGAGGCGGGCGGTGACGGTGACGTGGGAGCGCTGGTTGTGGGCGCCGTAGTTGGAGATTTCCTTGGAGCAGGGGCACAGGCTGGTCACCGGCACCACCACCCGCACCGTGGAGGTGATGCGGCCGTCGGCGATTTCGCCGATCAGGGTGACGTCGTAGTCGAGCAGGCTCTGCACGCCGGAGACCGGGGCGGTCTTGGCGATGAAGTAGGGGAAGCTCATCTCGATGTGGCCGCTGCGGGCCTCCAGGCGGGCGGCCATGGCCTGCAGCATGGTGGGGAAGGATTCCACCGAGATTTCCCGTTCGTGACTGTTGAGAATCTCCACGAAGCGGGACATGTGGGTGCCCTTGAAGTTGTGCGGCAGGCCCACGTACATGTTGAAGCTGGCCACCGTGTGGCGCACGTCGCCGCCCTTGTCGCGGATTTTCACCGGATGGCGGATGGCCCGGATGCCCACCTTGTTGATGGCAATGCGGCGGGTGTCTTCGCTGTTCTGGACGTCGGGAATGGGAGTCTGGGAAGTAGTCATGGCGGGCTTATCTGCAGTGGGCCGGGCGGAGAGGCAATCGGGATGCGCCTTCCAGCCGGGCGGTGAGCCAATGGGGGCGCGCTTTCCCGGCCTTCAGGCGGGCAGCCGTTGCTGCACCTGGCGGACGATGCCGTCCACGTCCAGGCCCAGCCCGGCCAGCAGCAGGTTCTGGTCGCCGTGGTCGATGAAATGGTCGGGCAGGCCCAGGCGCAGCAGGGGCACGGTCAGGCCCATCTCTTCCAGGGCCCGGGCCACTTCGCTGCCGGCGCCGCCGATCAGGGCATTCTCTTCGACGCTGACCAGCAACTCGTGGTTCCGCGCCAGCTCGGCCAGCAGCTCCCGGTCCAGGGGTTTGACGAAGCGCATGTTGGCGACGCTGGCATCCAGAACGTCGCCGGCTCCCAGGGCCGCCTGCACCATGCTGCCGAAGGCCAGCAGGGCCACGCCCTTGCCCTGGCGCCGGATCTCGCCCTTGCCCACGGGCAGGGCGGTGAGGGCCGTTTCCGGCGTCACGCCGCTGCCGCCGCCGCGGGGATAGCGCACGGCGCTGGGGCCGTCGATGCCCATGGCGGTGGTCAGCATCTTGCGGCATTCGTCTTCGTCCGCCGGGGCCATGATCACCAGGTTGGGGATGCAGGTCATGAAGGAAAGGTCGAAGGCGCCGTGGTGGGTGGCACCGTCGGCGCCCACCAGGCCGCCCCGGTCGATGGCGAAGACCACCGGCAGATTCTGCAGGGCCACGTCGTGCACCAGCTGGTCGTAGCCTCGCTGCAGGAAGGTGGAGTAGATCGCCACCACCGGCTTCAGGCCTTCGCAGGCCAGGCCGGCGGCGAAGGTGACGGCATGTTGCTCGGCGATGCCGACGTCGAAATAGCGTTCCGGGTACAGCTCGGCAAAGCGCACCAGGCCGGAGCCTTCGCCCATGGCCGGGGTGATGCCCACCAGGCGCGGCTCGGCCGCCGCCATGTCGCACAGCCAGTCGGAGAAGACCTGGGTGTAGGTCAGCTTGCCGCCGCCCTTGCCGCTCTGGATGCCCACTTCCGGCTGGAACTTGGAAACCCCGTGGTAGAGCACCGGGTTGGCCTCGGCCAGCTTGTAGCCCTGGCCTTTCTTGGTGATGACGTGGAGGAACTGGGGCCCCTTGAGACCCTTCAGATTCTGCAGGGTGGGCACCAGGGCATCCAGGTCGTGGCCGTCGATGGGGCCGATGTAGTTGAAGCCCAGCTCCTCGAACAGGGTGCCCGGGGTGAGCATGCCCTTGACGTGCTCCTCGGCCCGTTTCGCCAGTTCCAGCAGGGGCGGGGCCACGCCCAGCACCTTTTCGCCGGCGCGGCGGGCGGCGGAGTAGAGGCCGCCGGAGAGCAGGCGGGCCAGGTACTTGTTCAGCGCGCCCACCGGGGGCGAGATGGACATGTCGTTGTCGTTGAGGATGACGAGCATGTTGGCGTCGGCGACACCGGCGTTGTTGAGGGCCTCGAAGGCCATGCCGGCGGACATGGCGCCGTCGCCGATGATGGCCACCGCCTTGCGGTTCTCCCCCTTCTGCTTGGCCGCCAGGGCCATGCCCAGTGCGGCGGAGATGGAGGTGGAGGAGTGGCCGACGCCGAAGGTGTCGTAGGCCGATTCGCAGCGCTTGGGAAAGCCGGAGAGGCCGCCGTGCATGCGCAGCTTGGCCATGCCGGCGCGGCGGCCGGTGAGGATCTTGTGGGGGTAGGTCTGATGGCCCACGTCCCACACCAGCCGGTCTTCCGGGGTGTCGAAAACGTAGTGCAGGGCGATGGTCAGTTCCACCGTGCCCAGGTTGGAGGAGAGATGGCCGCCGGTGCGGGACACCGATTCGACGATGAAGGTGCGCAGTTCTTCGGCCAGCTGGGGCAGCTGGCGCTTGTCCAGGCGGCGCAGCTGGGCCGGGCTGTCGATGGTGTCTAGCAGGGGTGTGGCGGTCATCATGGTGCGGCGCTCGAATTCGGTGGATGCGCGAAGGCCCGCTCTAGAACTTGCGGGTCGTGATGTAGTGGGCCAGTTCGATCAGGCGCCGGGCTCGGGGGCCGAAGCCCTCCAGGGCGCCGAGGGCGTCGCGGCGCAGGTCGTCGGCCAGCTGGCGGGCCGTTTCCAGGCCCAGCAGGCGGACGTAGGTGGGCTTGTCGGCCGCCTCGTCCTTGCCGGCGGTCTTGCCCAGGGTGGCGGTGCTGGCGGTGCAGTCCAGGATGTCGTCCACCACCTGGAAAAGCAGGCCGGCGCGCTTGGCGAAGGCGTCCAGACGCTCCAGTTCGGCGGCGCTCAGGGGCGTGCCGCAGTGGGCGCCCATGAGTACGGCGGCGCGGATCAGCGCCCCGGTCTTCAGGGCGTGCATCAGTTCCAGCTGGGGCTGGTCGAGGCTCTTGCCGACGGAGGCCAGGTCGATGGCCTGGCCCCCGGCCATGCCGCAGGAGCCGCTGCCGTGGGCCAGCAGGCGCACCAGTTCCAGGCCCTGGGCCGGGCTCGGCCAGGGCTGGGCGGCCAGGATCTCGAAGGCCCGGGACTGCAGCGCATCCCCCACCAGCAGGGCGGTGGGCTCGTCGTACTGCACGTGGCAGGTGGGGCGGCCCCGGCGCAGCACGTCGTCGTCCATGCAGGGCAGGTCGTCGTGCACCAGGGAATAGACGTGGATCATCTCCACCGCGCAGGCGACGCAGTCCAGGGCTTCCGCCGTGGCCCCGCACAGTTCGCCGGCGGCGAAGGCCAGCAGGGGGCGGACCCGCTTGCCGCCGCCCAGGGCGCTGTAGCGCATGGCGTCATGCAGGACTTGGGGGATGGTCTCGGCGGCGGGCAGGAAGCGGCCCAGGGCGGCCTCGGTGCGGGCCTGGGTCTGGGCCATCCAGTCGGGGAAGGGCAGGGCGGAAGCGTCGGAAGATGCCATGGGAAAACCTGGAGAAGAGGTGCGAAGGCGCAGGTGGGGCCGTGCCTTCAGGCCTCGGGGCTGTTCAAGTCCTTCAGTGTACCGCTTTCCAGGACCTGCACCCGCTGTTCCGCATCGGCCAGCTGGCCCTGGCACAGTTTCAGCAGTTCGACGCCGCGCTTGTAGGCGGACAGGGATTCTTCCAGGGACAGGTTGCCGCCTTCCATGGCCTGGGCGATGTGCTCCAGGTCGGCGAGGGCTTCTTCGAAGGAGGGGGAGGAGGGAGAGCCGGGAGGGGTTCCGGTCTGGCCGCCGGCGCTGGTGGAAGCGGGCATGGGCGATTGATCCATATCAATAACCGGTGGAAATGCAAAAAATACCGTATCACGGGGCTTTTGGTCAAATTTGCGCCGGGGTAGAATCCCGCCTTCTTTGATTTTGCTTCATTTTTCACCCATTGCCTTTTTCCGGAGGTGTGGACATGTCCGACATCGCATCCAGCACCAAACTGGCTCCTGCCGTTAGCCAATTCCCCGTCGAATGGTATTTCGACGAAAAAATGTTCGAATTGGAGATGAAACTCTTCTTCGAGCAGGGCCCGGGGTACGTCGGCCACGAGCTGATGGTGCCCAATGTGCACGACTACCGCACCATGGAGTGGCGCGACCACGGCCGCATGCTGGTGCGCCAGCCGGACGGGGTTTATGACATGTCCAACATCTGCCGCCACCGCCAGGCCATCATGCTGCAGGGCAGCGGCAATGCGGAGCACATCGTCTGCCCGATCCACCGCTGGACCTACGACAGCGAAGGCAGCCTCAAGGGCGCGCCCCACTTCCCCGCCAATCCCTGCCTCAACCTCAACAAGCGCAAGCTGGATTCCTGGAACGGCCTGCTCTTCAAGGGTCCGCGCAACGCCCAGGCAGACCTGGCCGGGATGAACGTGGCCGGCGAGTTCGACTTCACCGGCTACAAGCTGGACCGGGTCGAGATGCACGAGTGCAACTACAACTGGAAGACCTTCATCGAGGTGTACCTGGAGGACTACCACGTGGTGCCCTTCCACCCCGGTCTGGGCAACTTCGTCACTTGTGACGACCTGACCTGGCAGTTTGGCGAGTGGTATTCCGTGCAGAAGGTGGGCATCACCAACCTGGACAAGGTCGGCTCCGCCCCCTACGGCCGCTGGCAGAAGGCGGTCAAGGACTTCTACGGCGCCCGGGGCGAGCAGCCCAAGCAGGGCGCCGTGTGGCTGACCTACTACCCGAATGTGATGGTGGAGTGGTATCCCCACGTGCTGGTGGTGTCCACCCTCATCCCCCAGTCGGTGAACAAGACCATGAACGTGGTGGAGTTCTACTACCCCGAGGAAATCGTCGAGTTCGAGCGGGAATTCATCGAGGCCGAGCAGGCCGCCTATATGGAAACCGCCATCGAGGACGACGACATCGGCGAGCGCATGGACCGGGGCCGCTGGCAGCTGCTCAAGGAGGGGCGCAACGAAGTGGGCCCCTACCAGTCCCCCACCGAGGACGGCATGCAGCACTTCCACGAGTTCTACCGCCGCATCGTCGAGCCCCACCTGAAGTAGAATTCTCCCAGCCCAAGCATCGGGGCGCCTGCGGGCGCCCCTTTTGTTTCCCCCGCGCCGGTTTCTGCGGCGCCGTTTTTCCGGCTTCATCGCTGAAGGATTTCCTGCCCATGCAATCCCTGTGGATGGTCGCCGCCGCATTCCTGTTCGCCTGCATGGGCGTGTGCGTCAAGCTGGCGGCCGAGGCGGGCTATTCCCCGGCGGAAATCGTCTTCTACCGCAACGCCATCGCCCTGGCCCTGATGAGCGCCTCCATGCTCTGGGGACGCCTCGATCCGCGCACTCCCCACTGGAAATTCCAGATCTACCGGGGCGTCTCCGGCTTCATCTCCCTCATGCTGTACTTCTACGCCATCGCCTGGCTGCCCCTGGCGACGGCGGTGACCCTCAACTACACCTCGCCCCTGTTTCTGGCCCTGTTCCTCGCCGGTCTCTCCGGCGCCCGCCTGCCCGCCAGCCTGGTGGGTGCCCTGGTGGCCGGCTTTGCCGGGGTGGTGTTGCTGCTGCAGCCCACCTTCCATGCGGACCAGCTGGCCGGCGGCCTGATGGGCCTGGCTTCCGGCGTCCTCGCCGGCCTGGCCTATTACAACGTGCGCGAACTGGGGCAGAAGGGGGAGCCGGAGTGGCGCACGGTGTTCTACTTCTCCCTGCTGTCCACCCTCGGCGCCGGCCTGTGGATGCTCTTCTTCCGCTTTCATCCCCTGACCCTGCGCGGCGCCGGCCTGCTGCTGGGGGTCGGCATCTTCGCCACCCTGGCCCAGCTGGCCATGACCCGGGCCTACAGCCGGGGCCGCACCCTGGTGGCAGCCAGCCTGGCCTACACGGCGGTGGTCTTCGCCAGCCTGTTCGGCATGCTCTTCTGGGGCGAGGTGCTTTCCCTCGCCGCCTGGCTGGCCATCGCCATCATCGTCCTCTCCGGCATGGCCGCCACCCGCTTCTCCCGGGCCAATCCGGCGGAGCAGGACTAGGCCGGCACCAGGCGCCGCCGGGCCCGCCCATGGCTGCGCTGGTCGCCCCATTCCAAGTTAAACTCATATCCACATAACAACACGGAGCAAGCCATGATCGTTACCGACCACCAGGACAACCTGGTTTCCGTCGCCGTTTTCGGTGAATTCACCCTGGCCGACTACAAGGAGTTCGAGGAGCTGGTGAATTTCAAGGTGAAGTTCGAAGGCCCGGTGAATCTCTTTTTCGATCTGCGCCAGATGGCCGACGTGACCCTGGACACGGCCCTGGAGGAAATCCGCTTCTCCAAGGCCCACGCCAACGATTTCGAGCGCATCGCCGTCATCACCGAGAGCCAGTGGGTGACCTGGAGCGCCTGGCTCTCCCGTGCCTTCGTCGATGCCAGCATCCGCGTCTTCTCCGACGAAACCGAAGCCAAGGCCTGGCTGGCCGAGCAGGACGTCATCTGATGCCTGCGGCCATCCACACCACCCTGGTGGATGGGGCCACCCTGGCCGCCCGCCTGGGCGATCCGGCCTGGGTGGTGGTGGATTGCCGCCATGATCTGGCCGACCCGGCCGCCGGGGAGGCCGCCTACGCCCGGGGGCACATTCCCGGAGCCGTCTTCCTGCATCTGGACCGGGACCTTTCCTCTGCGAAAAACGGCCGCAACGGCCGCCATCCCCTGCCTGATATCGCCACCCTGGCCGCCGCTCTGGGCCGGGCCGGCATCGGCCCCGGGGTCCAGGTGGTGGCCTACGACGACTGCGGCGGCATGATGGCCGGGCGCCTGTGGTGGCTGCTGCGCTGGCTCGGCCACGAGGCCGTGGCCCTGCTGGACGGCGGCCTGCCTGCGTGGACTGCCGCCGGCGGCGCCCTGAGCACCGTGATGCCCGAGCCTGCCGCCCGCACCTTCACGCCCGCGCCCCGGGACTGGGTGCTGGACGCCGACCAGGTGCTGGCCGGCCTGGGCCGGCCGGACCGGGTCATCGTCGATGCCCGGGCGCCGGACCGTTTCCGCGGCGAAAACGAAAGCATCGACCCGGTGGGCGGCCATATCCCCGGCGCCCGCAACCGCTTCTTCCGCGACAACCTGGGGCCCGACGGCCGCTTCAAGCCGGCCGATCAGCTGCGCCAGGAATGGATGGCGACCCTGGCCGGCGCTGCGCCGGAACAGGTGGTGCACCAGTGCGGCTCCGGCGTTTCCGCCTGCCACAACCTGCTGGCCATGGAAATCGCCGGCCTGCCCGGTGCCCGGCTCTACGCCGGCTCCTGGAGCGAGTGGTGCGCCGATCCGGCACGGCCGGTGGAGCGCTGAAGGGCCGGGCGGTGCTGGCCTTCGAATTGCTGGCGGAACAGCGCATCAACGAGGCCCTGGCCAAGGGCGAGCTATCGGACCTGCCCGGCAGCGGCCAGCCCCTGGAGCTGGGCGACGACCTGCTGGTGCCGGAAGACCAGCGCCTGGCCCAGCGCATCCTCAAGAATGCCGGCTACATCCCGCCGGAAGTGGGGCTGCGGCGGGAGATCGCCCAACTGCGTGCCGAACTGGAACTGCTCGACGAGGTGGAGCGCGGTACCGCCTGGCAGCGCCTCTGCCTGCTGATGAGCCAGCTGAGCCTGGCCCGTGGCGCCGCCATCAATCTGTCCCTGGAAGATCGTTACTGGGAGCGCCTCAAGGCGCGCTTCGCCGGTAGCGTGGGGGACGGGAAGAAGAGGGGCGACGGAGGCGACGGCCCCGCCGCCTGAAGAGGCCTCAGACGCCGCCTGCGGGCGGCGTTTTCTTTTCCAGCTGCCGCTCGGCCCAGGCCACGTGCTCCCGCACCACGGCGGAGTCGTCCTCCCGGCGGGCGGCCAGGGCCGCCCTGGCTTCCTCCGTCGCCGGGCCGTTGCCCAGGGCCACGGCGATGTTGCGCCGCCAGCGTTCAATGCCGATGCGGCGGATGGGGCTGCCGGCCATGCGTTCGAGGAAATCCGCCTCGCTCCAGGCCATCAGGGTCGAGAGCCGCGCCGCATCCAGGCCCTGGCGGGGGGTGAATTCCACATCGCCCTGCTGGCCGAAGCGGTTCCAGGGGCAAAACAGCTGGCAGTCGTCGCAACCGTAGATGCGGTTGCCCAGCAGGGGCCGCAGCTCTTCGGGGATGGGGCCGTCCAGCTCGATGGTCAGGTAGGAGATGCAGCGGCGGGCGTCCACCTGGTACGGAGCGACGATGGCCCGGGTCGGGCAGATGTCGATGCAGCGCGTACAGGCGCCGCAGTGATCGCTCACCTCGGCATCCGCCGGCAGGGGCAGGTCGGTGTAGATTTCGCCGAGGAAATGCCAGGAGCCCTCCCGGGTCAGCAGCAGGGTGTGCTTGCCGCGCCAGCCCAGGCCGGACTTGCGCGCAAATTCCACCTCCATCACCGGGGCCGAGTCGGAAAAGACCCGGTAGCCGAAGTCGCCGATCTCGGCCTGCAGCCGGTCCGCCAGCTTCTGCAGGCGGTTGCGGATGACCTTGTGGTAGTCCCGCCCCAGGGCGTAGCGGGAAACATAGCCCAGGGCCGGATCGGCCAGCACCTGCTCGGGCTCGGCGCCCCGGGGCAGGTAGGGCAGGCGCACCGAAATGACGGTCTGCACGCCGGGCACCAGCTGGCCCGGATCGAGCCGCAGGGGGGCGTGTTTGGCCATATAATCCATGCTCCCGTGGCGCCCCTGGTCGAGCCAGGCCAGCAGCCGCTGCCCGGCCTCGCCGATCTCGGCCCGGCCGACGGCCACCTCGGCAAAGCCCAGTTCCCGGCCCCAGCCCTTGAGGCGGGCGGCCAGTCCGGGCCAGTCCGGGGCCGCTCCTCCCGCCGCCGCCGGGCGGGCGGGGGTGCCGGCTCCCGTTTGCTGCATTTCTTCCGTTGGTTCCATATGCCCGATCATAGCGAATCTGCTGCCCAATCCCTTAATCCAGGCCAAAGTCTGCTGCTGGCGAACGAAGCGGCGACCCAGGCCCTGGGGGCCGCCCTGGCCCAGGCCGCCGGGCCGGGCCTGGTGATCTACCTGGAAGGGGACCTGGGGGCGGGCAAGACCACCCTGGTGCGGGCCCTGCTGCGGGCCCTGGGCCACACCGGTCCGGTGAAGAGCCCGACCTACGCCTTGGTTGAAGTTTACAAACTTTCGAGCTTATACTTGTATCACTTTGATTTTTATCGTTTCGAGTCGCCGGAAGAGTTTGTCGATGCTGGGTTGGATGATTATTTCCGCCAAGGGGCCCTGTGCCTCGTGGAATGGCCGGACAAAGCCGCGGGCTTTGTGCTGCCGCCCGATCTCGTCCTGGCTTTCCGCTTCCGCGACGATGACGGCCGTGATCTCCTGCTGCAACCCCATTCTCCGGGAGGTGAGCAATGCGTAAACGCTCTCATGTCCCGCCTGTCGAGCGCCGCCGGGCCCTGCTGAAGGCCGGCGGGGCCGCCCTGGTCCTGCTCGTCACGCCCCTGGCCCGGGCCGCCGCCGGCAAGTCGCCCTCCATTCTCTCGGTGCGGGTGTGGCCCGCCGCCGATTACACCCGGGTCACCCTGGAGCATGACGCCCCGGGTGGCGCTCCCCTGAAGTTCACCCAGTTCTCGGTGAAGAATCCCGAGCGTCTGGTGGTGGATATCGAGGGCATCGAATTCAACAGCGTCCTCGACGGCCTCTCCAACAAGGTGGCGCCGGACGATCCCTACATCAAGCTGCTGCGGGCCGGCCGCTTCAAGCCCGGCGTGGTGCGCCTGGTCATGGAGCTGAAGACCGAGGTGCAGCCCCAGGTCTTTTCCCTGAAGCCGGTGGGCGAGTACGGCAGCCGGCTGGTGCTGGACGTCTATCCGGCCAATCCGCCCGATCCCCTACTGTCCCTGCTGGACAAGAAGGACGGCGACGGGCTGGATGCCATCGCCGAGGCCGGCCGGCGCGAACCGGTGGCCGAGGCGCCGTCCCAGACCCAGCAGGCCCCGGGCCGCGCCCAGGAAGCCCGGCCGGCGGAACCGGCCAAGCGCAACACCAAGCCGGTGGTGGATCGTCTCGTCACCATCACCCTGGACCCGGGCCACGGCGGCGAAGACCCGGGGGCCGTGGGCAAGGGCGGCAGCCACGAGAAGGACGTGGTGCTGTCCATCGCCAAGCGCCTGAAGGCCAAGATCGACGCCGAGCCCAACATGCGGGCCGTGCTGACCCGGGATTCGGACTTCTTCGTGCCCCTGCACATGCGGGTGCAGAAGGCCCGCCGGGTCCAGGCCGACCTCTTCGTCTCCATCCATGCCGACGCCTGGATCAAGCCCGATGCCCGGGGTTCCTCCGTGTTCGTGCTGTCCGAGCGGGGCGCCTCCAGTTCCCAGGCCCGCTGGCTGGCCCAGAAGGAAAACGAGGCCGACCTCATCGGCGGCGTGAACATCGGCGTCAAGGACCCCTTCCTCGCCCGCACCCTGCTGGACCTTTCCCAGACCGCCACCATCAACGACAGCCTCAAGCTGGGCAAGGCCGTGCTGGGGGAGCTGGGCGGCATCAACGCCCTGCACAAGGCCACCGTGGAGCAGGCCGGCTTTGCCGTGCTGAAGGCGCCGGACATTCCCTCGATCCTGGTGGAGACGGCCTTCATCAGCAATCCGGAAGAGGAAAAGCGCCTCAACGACGACGCCTACCAGGACCGCATGGCCGAGGCCATGCTCAAGGGCATCCGCCAGTACTTCGCCAAGAATCCGCCCCTGGCCAAATCCAGGCTGGCCCGGCTCGACTGAGCCAAAGTCCCCACTGTCTCTGACGCCTGCCCGGAGAGGCAGGCGGGACGGCCTTTGCAGGCAGGTCATGCCGTCCAGGGCCGTCCCTTCTGCCCTGGCGGGCAGCCCCCTGTGGCGGTTCTCTCCCGGAGCGGGCGGCGGTGCCGCAGGACGGGGGTAAAACCGTTATAATTCAGCCTTTTTTCGCGCCCCGCCCGGGGCATAAGAAGGATTCCGGCTTCCACCATGCTCGTCCTGCGCGGCGTTAAAACCCCGGCCCCCAGTGCCACGGTGCTGACCATCGGCAATTTCGATGGCGTGCATCTTGGCCACCAGGCCCTGCTTGCCCGCGTCGGCCAGGCTGCCCGGGCCTGCGGCCTGCCGGCGGCGGTGCTGACCTTCGAGCCCCATCCCCGCGAGTTCTTCGACCCGGCCTCGGCCCCGGCCCGGCTCACCACCCTGCGCGAGAAGCTGGAACTGCTGCAGAACTACGGCGCCGACCTCACCTGCGTCAGCCCCTTCAACACCGTCTTCGCGGCCCTGACGGCGGACGAGTTCATCGAGCAGGTGCTGGTGCGCTGTCTCAAGGTGCGCCACCTCATCATCGGCGACGACTTCCGCTTCGGCGCCCGCCGGGCCGGCGATTTCGCCCTGCTGCAGGCCGCCGGCGCCTCCTTCGGCTTCCAGGTGGAGGCCATGGAGAGCGTGGTGCAGGGCGGCGAGCGGGCTTCCAGCTCCGGCGTGCGCGAGGCCCTGGCGGCCGGCGACATGGCCCGGGCCGCCCGTCTCCTGGGCCGTCCCTACAGCATCGACGGTCGCGTGGTGCACGGCCAGAAGCTGGGGCGCCAGCTGGGCTTTGCCACCGCCAACATCCGCATCAAGCACAATCCCCTGCCGCTCACCGGCGTCTTCGCCGTGAGCGTCACCGGCGTCGCCGGCCGGCCCCTCAACGGGGTGGCCAACCTGGGGGTGCGCCCCACCGTGGGCGGCCAGCTGCAGCCCCTGCTGGAAGTGCACCTCTTCGATTTCGACGGCGACATCTACGGCGCCCACCTTTCCGTTTCCTTCCTGCACAAGCTGCGGGACGAGATGAAATTCCCCGACTTCAACGCGCTCGTGGCCCAGATCGGCCAGGACGCGGAAGCCGCCCGCGCATTTTTCCAGCGTTAAGAAAACCTTAGGCATTTGAGGCTGTTATGGCTGACTACAAGAACTCCCTGAATCTTCCCGACACTCCCTTCCCCATGCGCGGCGACCTGCCCAAGCGGGAGCCCCAGTGGGTGCAGCAATGGCAGGAAAAGAAGCTGTACCAGAAGATTCGCGAGATCTGCGCCGGCCGGCCCAAGTTCATCCTGCACGACGGCCCTCCCTACGCCAACGGCAACCTGCATCTGGGCCACGCCCTGAACAAGATCCTCAAGGACATCATCGTCCGCTCCAAGACCCTGGCCGGTTTTGATGCGCCCTACGTGCCGGGCTGGGACTGCCACGGCCTGCCCATCGAGCACAAGATCGAAGTCACCCACGGCAAGAACCTGCCCGCCGACAAGGTGCGGGAACTGTGCCGCAGCTACGCCGCCGAGCAGGTGGAAGTGCAGAAGAAGGAATTCATCCGCCTCGGCGTGCTGGGCGACTGGGACAACCCCTACCTGACCATGAACTTCGCCAACGAGGCCGGCGAGATCCGCGCCCTGGCCGAGATGGTCAAGCAGGGCTACGTCTTCAAGGGCCTGAAGCCCGTCAATTGGTGCTTCGACTGCGGCTCCGCCCTGGCCGAGGCCGAGGTGGAATACGCCGACAAGAAGTCCCCCACCATCGACGTGGCTTTCCCCGTCAGCGAAGCCGATGCCCCCAAGCTGGCTGCGGCCTTCGGCCTCAACGCCCTGCCCAAGCCCGCCTATGCGGTGATCTGGACCACCACCCCGTGGACCATTCCCGCCAACCAGGCCCTCAATATCCACCCCGAACACGAGTACGCCCTGGTGGACGCGGGTGATCGCCTGCTGGTGCTGGCCAAGGAGCTGGTGGCCGACTGCCTCAAGCGCTACGGCTGCGAAGGCACGGTGCTGGCGACCGTCAAGGGCAAGGCCCTGGAACGCCTGGAATTCCGCCATCCTTTCTACGACCGGGTTTCCGTTGTCTACCTGGCCGACTACGTGGGCCTGGATGCGGGCACCGGCATCGTCCATTGCGCCCCCGCCCACGGCGTGGACGACTTCAACGCCTGGCGCCATTACGGCCGCGGCAACGACGAGATCATTTCCATCGTCAAGGGCGACGGTGTCTATGTGGACGAGCTGCCCTTCTTCGGCGGCCTCTCCATCTGGAAGGCCAACCAGGCCATCTGCGACAAGCTGTCCGAAGTGGGCTGCCTGCTTTCCCACGGCAATGTCAGCCACAGCTACATGCACTGCTGGCGCCACAAGACTCCGGTGATCTACCGGGCCACCGCCCAGTGGTTCGTCGGCATGGACCGCCTGCCCACCGACGGCAAGTCCCTGCGCGAAAAGGCCCTGGCCGGGGTCGAGGCCACCGCCTTCTATCCGGCCTGGGGCAAGCCCCGCCTGCAATCCATGATCGCCAACCGGCCCGACTGGTGCATCTCCCGCCAGCGCAACTGGGGCGTGCCCATTCCCTTCTTCCTGCACAAGGAAACGGGGGAACTGCATCCGCGCACCGTGGAGCTGATGGAAGCCGTGGCCCAGCGCGTGGAGAAGGAAGGCATCGAAGCCTGGTTCAAGCTGGATGCGGCAGAACTGCTGGGGGGCGAAGCCGCCCAGTACGAAAAGATCAGCGACACCCTGGACGTGTGGTTCGACTCCGGCACCACCCACTGGCACGTGCTGCGGGGCTCCCATAACGACGGCCACGCCACCGGCCCCCGGGCCGACCTCTACCTGGAAGGCTCGGACCAGCACCGGGGCTGGTTCCATTCCTCCCTGCTCACCGGCGCCGCCATCGACGGCCATCCGCCCTACAAGGCCCTGCTCACCCACGGTTTCACGGTGGACCAGCAGGGGCGCAAGATGAGCAAGTCCCTGGGCAACACCATCCTGCCCCAGGAAGTCTCGGACAAGATGGGCGCCGACATCCTGCGCCTGTGGGTGGCCGCCACGGACTACTCCGGCGAGCTGGCCATGTCCAAGGAAATCCTGGCCCGGGTGGTGGAAGCCTACCGCCGCATCCGCAACACCCTGCGTTTCCTGCTGGCCAACATCGCCGACTTCGACGCCGCCAAGGACATGCTGCCGGTGGCCGAGTGGTTCGAGATCGACCGCTACGCCCTGGCCCTGACCCGCCAGCTGCAGACCCAGGCCCAGGCCGATTACGACCGCTACGAGTTCCACCGCGTGGTGCAGGCCCTGCAGACCTTCTGCTCCGAGGACCTGGGCGGCTTCTGGCTGGATATCCTGAAGGACCGCCTGTACACCACGGCACCGGCCTCCAAGGCCCGCCGCTCGGCCCAGAGCGCCCTGTGGCACGTGACCCAGAGCTTCATCCGCCTGATGGCGCCGATCCTCTCCTTCACCGCCGAGGAAGTGTGGCAGATCCTCTCCGGCGATGCGGACCAGTCCATCATGTTCCACACCTGGCACGACCTGCCGGCCCAGGCCGACGAAGGCGAGCTGCTGGCCAAGTGGACCCTGATCCGGGAGGTGCGCGGCGAAGTGACCAAGGCCCTGGAGGCCCTGCGCGAGGAAGGCAAGATCGGCTCCTCCCTCCAGGCCGAAGTGCGGATCAGCGCCGAGGGCGACAAGTACGCGGCCCTGGCCAGCCTGGGCGACGACCTGCGCTTCGTCCTCATCTGCTCCAAGGTGAGCGTGGCCCAGGGCGCCGATGCCATCGCCGCCGAGGCCTCCACCCAGAAGAAGTGCGAGCGCTGCTGGCACTACCGGGAGGACGTGGGTAGCAACCCGGAACACCCCGAACTGTGCGGCCGTTGCGACAGCAACCTGCACGGCGAGGGCGAGGTACGCGAGCGTGCCTAAGTCCTCCCTGGGCCGCTGGTACGGGCTGGCGGCCCTGGTCATCGTTCTCGACCAGCTCTCCAAATGGGCGGTGCTGGCGAGCCTGAACTACGGCGACACGGTCACCGTGACGCCCTTTTTCGACTGGGTCTTCGTCTTCAACCGGGGCGCCGCCTTCAGCTTCCTCGCCGACCAGCCCGGCTGGCAGCGCTGGTTCTTCACCCTGCTGGCCCTGGGAGTGTCCGGCTGGATCGCCTGGATGCTGCGCCAGCACCTGGCCGAGCGCCTGCTGTGCTTCTCCCTGACCCTGATCATGGGCGGCGCCCTGGGCAACGTCATCGACCGGGTGCGTTTCGGCGCCGTGGTGGATTTCCTGCAGTTCCACGTGGCCGGCTGGTACTACCCGGCCTTCAACGTGGCCGACTGCGCCATCACCGTGGGGGCAATTTTGCTGGCCTGGGAGCAAATCCGGCGTAAACCTGTCCAAGGGAATCCGGATTCTTCCGCTTCCTAACGTCAGGGCCCGTTCATGAGCGACCACCGCATTCCTCCCGGCCAGCGCCACGTCACCGATTTTCCGGTGCTGGACCTGGGCATCCATCCCGACATCCACCATGAAAACTGGCAGTTGCGCCTGTTCGGCCTGGTGGCCCAGGAAGTGGTGCTGGACTGGGAACAGTTGCTGGCCATGCCCCAGGTGCAGCGGACCAGCGATTTCCACTGCGTCACCACCTGGACCCGGCTGGACGTGCCCTGGGAGGGTGTGCTGGCCCGGGAAGTGGTGAATCTGGCCGGCCCCCTGGCGGAAGCCCGCCACGTCACCCTGCACAGCTACGACGGCTATACCACCAACGTGCCTCTGGCGGCGCTGCTGGACGACGACGTGCTGGTGGCCCACACGGTGGACGACGCCCCCCTGTCCGTCGAACACGGCGGCCCGGTGCGCCTGGTGCTGCCCAAACGCTACGCCTGGAAGAGCGCCAAATGGCTCTCCGGCATCGAATTCCACGCCGAAGACCGTCCCGGTTACTGGGAAGTGCGCGGCTACCACAACGAAGCAGATCCCTGGAAAGAAGAGCGGTATTCCTGATGAGCCAAGTCGATCAAGCAACGGTCCAGCCGGACAGCTTTCTCACCCTGCACTACCGCGTCACCACCGGCGACGGCAGCGAGATTCTCAACACCTTCGACATGAAGCCCGCCACCCTGCAGATGGGCAGCGGCCAGCTGGCGGAGAACCTGGAGAAGTGCCTGCTCGGCCAGGTGGCCGGACAGCGCCACGTCTTCCTGCTGGAACCGGCCCAGGCCTTCGGCGAACACAACCCCCGGCTGGTGGAGCGCATCGCCCGGGAAGCCCTGCCGCCGGGCATGGAACTGAAGGAAAACTCCGTGGTGGAGTTCAACGACGGCGAGGGTGCCGAGTTCGCCGGCTTCCTGCGGGAACTGACGGAAAGCCACGCCCTCTTCGATTTCAACCACCCCCTGGCCGGCAAGTCCGTGCGCTTCGAGGTGGAGATCATCGGCATCCTCTAAAGGCTTGCCCCGGGGCCTTGGCCCCGCCGCGTCCAACCCCCGGTGCCGGGAGCTGTGGCTCCCGGCCCAACTGAGAGTCATCCATGGAAGTCATCCTCGCCAATCCCCGCGGTTTCTGTGCCGGCGTCGAACGGGCCATCGCCATCGTCGAACGGGCCCTGGAGCGTTTCGGCGCCCCCATCTATGTGCGTCATGAAGTGGTGCACAACAAGTTCGTGGTGGACGGCCTGCGCGCCAAGGGCGCCGTCTTCGTCGAGGAACTGGACGAAGTGCCTGCCGGTGCCACGGTCATCTTCAGCGCCCACGGCGTCGCCAAGGCCGTGCGCGAGGAAGCCGACCGGCGCGGCCTCAAAGTGTTCGACGCCACCTGTCCCCTGGTCACCAAGGTGCATAACGAGGTGGCCAAGATGCGGGAACAGGGACGGGAAGTCATCATGATCGGCCACAAGGGCCATCCCGAAGTCGAGGGCACCATGGGGCAGAGCGTCAATGGCGGCATGCACCTGGTGGAAACCCGGGAGGATGTGGACCAGCTGATGGTGCGGTTCCCCGAGCAGTTGGGCTTCGTCACCCAGACCACCCTGTCGGTGGACGACGCCGCCAACGTCATCCAGGCCATTCGCGGGCGTTTCCCCGATGCCGCAGGACCGCGCAAGGACGACATCTGCTATGCCACCCAGAACCGCCAGGATGCGGTGAAGCATCTGGCCGAATCCTGCGACCTGGTGATCGTGGTGGGCTCCCGCAACAGCTCCAATTCCAACCGCCTGCTCGAAGTGGCCAAGCTGCGCGGTGTGCGGGGCTATCTGGTGGATGGGGCCGAGCAGATTGAGGCCGAATGGCTGCAGGGGGTGAACACCATTGGCGTCACCGCCGGCGCCTCCGCACCGGAGACCCTGGTACAGGGGGTCATTTCCCGCCTGCAGGCGCTGGGCGCCGGCAATGTGCGCCAGTTGGGGGATGGGGAGCCGGAGGTGAACTTCCCTCTGCCCAAGGAACTGCTTTAATCCCTGCCGTTACCGAACGAGACGAAAATATTTCATTTGTTCCGCGCCGGGGCGGCAGAAGTGTTCACTAGGTGGGGTTTCGTTGCTAGAATCCGACCCTCTGTTGCGGGTCTTGAGTAGTAGATGCCGGTGTAGCTCAGTTGGTAGAGCAGCGCATTCGTAATGCGAAGGTCGTAGGTTCGACTCCTATCTCCGGCACCATTTCCTTTGGCCTTGCAGCAGTGAAAAAGCCGCCCTGTGCGGCTTTTTGCTTTTCTGTAACTGCATTTTGTGCTTTCCCGTTTTCTGCCTGGGCGCCTGAATTTGTCTGGGAGGAGTACCAAATTTTGCCGTCGTCTCCATACGCTACCGTCTGGAAATGCTATAGAATCCGTCGGTCATTAATTTGAGGACGAGGAGAACACAATATGGAACTCAAAGAGAGCGTATTCGTTGTTACCGGCGGTGGTTCCGGCCTGGGTGCCGCGACGGCCCGCATGATCGTGGCCGGCGGCGGCAAGGTGGTCCTGGCCGACGTGAACAAGGCAGCCGGCGAGGCCCTGGCGGCGGAACTGGGCGCCAATGCCCGCTTCGCCGAAACCGACGTAACCAATGAAGCCAGCGCCAAGGCGGCCATCGAACTGGCCGTCTCCACCTTCGGCAAGCTCAATGGCCTGGTGAACTGCGCCGGCGTGGCGCCGGCGGAGAAGGTGCTGGGCAAGGAAGGTCCCCATCGCCTGGAGAGCTTTGCCAAGGTCATCAACATCAACCTGGTGGGCTCCTTCAACATGATCCGCCTGGCCACCGAAGTCATGGCCAAGGGCGAACCCAATGCCCAGGGCGAGCGCGGCGTCATCGTCAGCACCGCCTCCGTGGCTGCCTTCGACGGGCAGCTGGGCCAGGCTGCCTATGCCGCCTCCAAGGGCGGCGTCGTAGCCATGACCCTGCCCATCGCCCGGGAACTGGCCCGCAGCGGCATCCGCGTCATGACCATCGCCCCCGGCATCATGGAAACCCCCATGCTCATGGGCATGCCCCAGGAAGTGCAGGACTCCCTGGGCAAGATGGTGCCGTTCCCCTCCCGCATGGGTAAACCGGCCGAATACGCTGCCCTGGTGCGCCACATCGTGGAGAACTCCTACCTCAATGGCGAAGTGATCCGTCTGGACGGCGCCATTCGCATGGCGGCGAAATAACTTATACTGCGGGCCTGTCAGTCCCACCCAAAGGCGCGGGCAATGCTCGCGCCTTTCTTATTTGCGAGCCATGAGCAAAGGCGCCTGTTACCACTGTGGTCAGCCCGTTCCGGATGACGTCGATCTGACGGTCCGGGTCTCCGAATCTCCCCGTGCCATGTGTTGTATCGGTTGCCAGGCGGTGGCCCAGGCCATCGTGGACAACGGCCTGGACGACTACTACCGCAACCGGGATGCCCTGCCCGAATCGAAGCGGGAAGCACTGCCCGAGGTGCTGGACAACCTGCGCCTCTTTGACCACGCCGATTTCCAGAAAAGTTTCGTGCGCGCCCTGGGCGAGAACGAGCGGGAAGCCTCCCTGATCCTGGAAGGCATTACCTGCGCCGCCTGCATCTGGCTCAACGAACAGCACATCTCCCATCTGCCCGGGGTTGCCGGGGTGGATATCAACTACACCACGCGCCGCGCCCGGGTGCGCTGGGACGAGAGCAAGATCAAGCTTTCCGACATCCTGGCGGCCATCTCGGCCATCGGCTACCGGGCCTACCCCTATGATCCGGCCCGGACCGAGGAGCTGGCCCGCAAGGAACGCCGGGACGCCCTGTGGCGCGTCTGGGTGGCTGGTTTCGGCATGATGCAGGTGATGATGTACGCCATCCCCGTCTATATGGCGGAAGGGGACATGACGGCGGACATCGAATCCCTGATGCGTTGGGCCAGCCTGCTGCTGACCCTGCCGGTGGTTTTCTATTCGGCGGCCCCCTTCTTCCGCAATGCCTGGCGCGACCTCAAGTTCCGCCGGGTCGGCATGGACGTGCCGGTGGCCCTGGGCGTCGGTTCGGCCTTCGCCGCCAGCATCTGGGCCACTTTCGTTGCCGATGGCGAGGTCTATTTCGACTCGGTGACTATGTTCGTGTTTTTCCTGCTGGGCGGGCGATTCCTGGAAATGAATGCGCGCCAGCGTGCCGTCGGCGTCACCGAAGCCCTGGCCAAGCTGCTGCCGGCCTTTGCCGAGCGCCTCGTCGCCTATCCCCAGGACCGCACGCCGGGCAAGGTGGTGGTGGTCGACCTGCAGGCGGGGGATGTCGTCCTGGTGCGTCCCGGCGGCACCATTCCCTCCGACGGGCGGGTGCTGGAAGGGACGAGTTCGGTCAATGAATCGCTCCTCACCGGCGAGAGCCTGCCGGTGTCCAAGCGGGTCGGAGATACAGTCACCGGCGGCGCCATCAATGTGGAAAGCCCCCTGGTGGTACGGGTCGAACAGGTAGGGGAGGGCACCCGGCTCTCCGCCATCGTGCGCCTCATGGAACGGGCGGCCATGGAAAAGCCGCGGATCGTCGAGATGGCTGATCGCATCGCCAGCCGTTTTGTCGCCGCCCTGCTGCTGGTGGCGGCGGCCGTCGCCCTGGCCTGGTGGTTCATCGATCCGGCCCGGGCCCTGTGGATCACCGTTTCCGTGCTGGTGGTGACCTGCCCCTGCGCCCTGTCCCTGGCCACCCCGATCGCCCTTACGGTGGCCAGCGGTGTGCTGGCCCGGGAAGGGCTGCTGGTGACCCGGGGTCATGCCATCGAGACCCTGGCCCGCTCCACCCATGTCGTCTTCGACAAGACCGGTACCCTGACCTCGGGCCGCATGCGCCTGCTGGAGGTCCTGCCGCTCGGGGCTGTCGGCGCCGAGGACAGTTTGCGGCTGGCGGGAGCGCTGGAAGGGGCTTCCGAGCATCCCATCGCCCAGGTATTCCGCAGCGAGGCGGCGCAGCTGGCCGCCTGGCCCCATGGCACCGAAGTCGTCACCAGTATTCCGGGGAGCGGCATTTCCGGGGTGCTGGGCGGTGTCGAATACCGTATCGGCCGTCCCGACTTCGTCGCCGAGCTGGTGGGGGCTGCCCTGCCTGACTCTGCCCGGGGCCTTGCCGCCCGGGGCGATACGGTGATTGCCCTGGGGGCGGCGAGCGGCTGGATTGCCCTGTTCGCCCTGGGGGACGAGATCCGGGCCGAGGCGCCGGCCCTGGTGGCCGATCTGCTGGCCTCGGGGCGCCAGGTGGTGCTGCTTTCCGGCGATGCCCCGGAGGCGGCAGCCCGGGTGGCCGCCCTGCTCGGCATCCAGGACGTCCATGGCGGTGTCTCGCCCCAAGGCAAGCACGATTTTGTCTCCCGCCTGCAGGAGGCCGGCGCCGTGGTGGCCATGGTGGGGGATGGGGTTAACGACGCCCCGGTCCTGGCCCAGGCCCAGGTATCCGTGGCCATGGGCGGCGGCGCCCAGCTGGCGCGGACCCAGGCCGACCTGATCCTGCTGTCGGAGAACCTGGATCATCTGCGGCGCGGCATTGCCCTTTCCGGCAAGGCGCTACGCATCATCCGGCAGAACCTGGTATGGTCCTTTGCCTATAATTTCATCGCCCTGCCCCTGGCCATGTTCGGTTTCATCACGCCCTGGATGGCCGGCATCGGCATGTCCGGCAGTTCCCTGCTGGTAGTGCTCAATTCCCTGCGGCTGCAACGCCCCCTTTAGCGGAGTTTCGTCCATGGAAAGCCTGTATCTGCTGATTCCCCTCTCGGTCGTTCTGGTCTTCGCCATTGGCGTCGCCTTCTGGTGGTCGGTGCGCAACGGCCAGTTCGACGATCTGGAGGGCCCTGCCTACCGCATCCTGATGGACGACGAACTGCCCGGGAAGCGGGATGGGGCGGCGGCTGCCAAGGGAGCGGAGGAGGGAGCGGGGGAGAAATAACCCAGGTTTGATCTGGGTCAACAATCCCAAACGGGGCATCAGAGAGAATCCTTCTCGTTTTGGAAGTCCCTCATTTTGTTGGGGGCTTCGCCAAGTTTGTTTCTCTGTTGGGGTTGGGGTGCGTTTGTAACGCACCCTTTTTTTTGCCCATTTTTTTGATGTGGTCCGCCGCCTTTTTGACTTTGTGCGAGACGGCTTGATCTATGTCAAAAGGCGCGGGGCTCCGCTACAATAGCATCCCTGCGATGCTGCCCAAGGGTTCATAGGGAGGTGGCATGAAGATTATCTTTTCCTAGTCGAGAGGTGGGTCCATGTCGGAAACGCAATCCACATACAACTATAAGGTAGTACGGCAATTTGCCATCATGACCGTAGTCTGGGGCATTGTTGGCATGCTTGTCGGTGTCATCATTGCCGCCCAGCTGGTCTGGCCGGAGCTCAATTTCGGGCCCTGGTTGACCTATGGTCGTCTTCGTCCGCTGCATACCAATGCAGTGATTTTCGCTTTTGGCGGTTGTGCGCTGTTTGCAACCTCCTACTGGGTGGCGCAGCGTACCTGCCACACTCGTCTGTTCTCCGACGGACTGGCCGCCTTTACGTTCTGGGGCTGGCAGATCGTCATCCTGCTGGCTGCTGTTAGCCTGCCCCTGGGTATCACCACCGGCAAGGAATATGCCGAACTGGAATGGCCGATCGATATCCTGATCACCCTGGTGTGGGTTGCCTACGCCCTGGTGTTCTTCGGTACCCTGATCAAGCGCAAGGTTAGCCACATCTACGTTGCCAACTGGTTCTACGGCGGCATGATCCTGGCTGTGGCTCTGCTGCACCTGGTGAACAGCGCCGAAATCCCGGTCTCCATGCTGAAGTCCTACTCCGCCTACGCCGGCGTGCAGGATGCCATGGTGCAGTGGTGGTACGGCCACAATGCGGTGGGCTTCTTCCTGACCGCCGGCTTCCTGGGCATGATGTACTACTTCGTGCCGAAGCAGGCTGAGCGTCCGGTTTACTCCTATCGCCTGTCCGTGGTGCACTTCTGGGCTCTGATCTTCACCTACATGTGGGCAGGTCCTCACCATCTGCACTACACCGCCCTGCCCGACTGGACCCAGTCCATCGGCATGCTGTTCTCCCTGATCCTGCTGGCTCCCTCCTGGGGCGGTATGATCAACGGCATCATGACCCTGTCCGGCGCCTGGCATAAGCTGCGTGACGATCCCATCCTGAAGTTCCTGATCACTTCCCTGTCTTTCTACGGTATGTCGACCTTCGAAGGTCCGATGATGTCCGTGAAGTCCGTGAATGCCCTGTCCCACTACACTGACTGGACCGTTGGTCACGTGCATGCTGGTGCTCTGGGCTGGGTGGCGATGGTTTCCGTTGGCTCCCTGTACTACCTGATCCCCCGCCTGTTCGGCGCCAAGCAGATGTACAGCGTCAAGCTGGTCACCGTGCACTTCTGGATCGCTACCATCGGCGTGGTGCTGTACATCGCTTCCATGTGGATCGCCGGTGTGATGCAAGGCCTGATGTGGCGCGCCTTCAACCCTGATGGCACCCTGACCTACAGCTTCGTCGAAGCGGTGAAGGGCTCCTACCCGTTCTGGACCATCCGTCTGGTTGGTGGTGTTCTGTTCCTGGGCGGTATGCTGATCATGTTCTACAACGTGCTGAAGACCATCGGTCAGAGCCAAGGCGCCGACGAGCGCATCATGGCCCCTGCCGCTCATCACGCTTAATCAGGGAGAACGCTACAAATGCTTACGCATGAACAAATCGAAAAGAACGCTGGTTGGCTGATCGTTCTGACCGTCATCGTGATCAGTTTCGGTGGCGCTCTGGAAATCGTTCCGCTCTTCTTCCAGAAGTCCACGACCCAGGCGGTTGAAGGCGTGAAGCCTTACGATCCCGTCCGCCTGGCTGGCCGCGATGTGTATATCCGGGAAGGCTGCTACAACTGCCACTCCCAGATGGTCCGTCCGTTCCGGGCCGAGACCGAGCGCTATGGTCACTACTCTGTTGCTGGTGAGTTCGTTTATGACCACCCGTTCCAGTGGGGTTCCAAGCGTACCGGTCCCGATCTGGCCCGTGTTGGCGAGCGTTACTCCAACGAGTGGCACGTTGCTCACCTGAACAATCCTCGCGATGTCGTTCCTGAGTCCAACATGCCGGCTTACCCCTTCCTGGCCAAGAGCAAGGCCAAGGACAGCGTGGGTGCCGACATCGAGGCCAAGATGCGGGCTCTGCGCAAGGTCGGTGTTCCTTACACCGACGCGGAGATTGCCGGTGCCAAGGCCGAGATTGGCGACAAGACCGAGCTCGACGTTCTGATCGCCTACCTCCAAGGCATGGGCACTGCCCTGAAGAACACTAAGTAAGGTATGGACATCAACGATCTGCGTTCCATCGTGACGGTGCTGGCATTTATGTCGTTCGTCGGCATCGTCTGGTGGGCTTATGGCAAGGGGGCCCGCAAGGGCTTTGACGAAGCGGCCAACTTGCCCTTCGCAGATGACGATGCGGAAGTGATCACCGATCTCTCCCGCAAAGAAGAGAGGAAAACATCATGAGCGATTTCGTTAGCGAGTTTTGGAACTTGTACGTCGTCGTAATCTCGCTGGTGTCTATCATCGGCTGCGGCATTTTCTTGAAATTTCAGAGCGTCCACAAGGGCTCCACGGATACCACCGGGCACGTGTGGGACGAGACTCTGGCTGAGTACAACAACCCTCTGCCTGCCTGGTGGAAGTGGATGTTCTACATCACCATCGTCTTCGCTCTGGTGTATCTGGCCCTGTATCCCGGCCTGGGCAAGTTCCAGGGCGTGCTGGGTTGGTCTTCCGTTGGCCAGTACAAGGCTGAAGTGAAGAAAGCTGACGACACCTACGGTCCCATCTACGACAAGTACCTGAAGATGGATCTGAAGGCTGTTGCTGCCGACAAGGAAGCCAACGAAATGGGCAAGCGCCTGTTCCTGACCTACTGCTCCCAGTGTCACGGTTCTGATGCCCGCGGTTCCAAGGGCTTCCCGAACCTGGCTGATGCCGACTGGCAGTGGGGCGGTGAGGCCGATACCGTCAAGACCACCATCCTGGAAGGTCGTAACGGTGTGATGCCTCCTCACGCTCAACTGGGCGACGAGACCATCAAGAACCTGGCCAACTTCGTCCGCTCCCTGTCCGGTCTGCCGCACGATGCCGTGCTGGCCGCTAAGGGCAAGGAAGCCTTCGGTACCGTTGGTTGCACCGGCTGCCATGGTCCGGAAGCTACCGGCACCCCGGCTCTGGGCGCCCCCAACCTGACCGACAAGGTCTGGCTGTACGGCTCCTCCGAGGCCACCATCACCGAGACCATCAAGAACGGCCGCAACAACCGCATGCCGGCTTGGAAGGACTTCCTGGGTGAAGGCAAGGTGCACATCCTGGCCGCCTACGTGCTGAGCCTGTCCGGCGCCGAGAAGAAGTAATGCTGTAGTCAAAAGGAAGCGCGGTGCAGAGATTCTGTGCCGCGCTTTTTTTTCACCGTGTATGAGCTGTGACCTGTATCAAAATCGCAGTGCGGGCATGACCCGGTACTGCGATTCTGATAAACGTTAAGAGCAAGCAATGAGCCAGATCGAGAACGGCAATTCAGCTGTACCGGAAGCGAACGGGTCTCTCTACGAAAAGCACAAGAAGATCTACGTGCGGGCCGCCTCCGGCCTCTTCAACAATTGGCGTTGGGGGATGGTGTTCCTCACCCAGGCCCTGTTCTACGGGCTCTGCTGGGTCGACTGGAATGGCCGCCAGGCGGTCCTGTTCCATCTGGTCGAGCGCAAGTTCTACATTTTCGGCATGGTGTTCTGGCCCCAGGATGTCTTTTACCTGGCGCTGCTGCTGATCATTTCCGCCTATGCCCTGTTCCTGTTTACTGCGGTGGCCGGGCGGCTCTTTTGCGGCTATGCCTGCCCCCAGACCGTTTACACCGAACTATTTCTCTGGATAGAAGCCAAGGTCGAAGGTGACCGGCCCGCCCGCATGAAGCTGGACAAGGGGCCGCTGGATGGGCGCAAACTGCGCCTGAAAGCCACCAAGCATGCCCTGTGGCTGATCCTTTCGCTGTGGACCGGTTTTACCCTGGTGGGCTATTTCACCCCCGTCAAGGAACTGGTGGCCTCCATTCCTTCCTTCGGCTTCGGCCCCTGGGAAATCTTCTGGATCCTGTTCTACGCCGGTTTCACCTACATGCAGGCCGGCTTCCTGCGGGAGCAGGTGTGCAAGTACATGTGCCCCTATGCCCGTTTCCAGGGGGTCATGTTCGATCCGGATACCCTGATCATCACCTATGACCCGGAACGGGGTGAGCCGCGGGGCGCGCGCAAGAAAGGGATTGACCCCCGTAGCGAGGGCAAGGGCGACTGCGTCGATTGTGGCATCTGCGTTCAGGTCTGTCCGACCGGTATCGATATCCGCAACGGACTGCAGTACGAGTGCATCGGCTGTTCCGCCTGTATTGACGCCTGCGACGAGGTGATGGACAAGATGTCCTATCCGCGGGGCCTGATCCGCTACTCCACGGAGAATGCCCTGGCCAAGCACTACACGCCCAAGGAAATGGTGGCCCATGTGATGCGGCCCCGGGTGCTGCTCTATTCCGCCATTCTCGGCATGATCATCCTGGCGACAGCCTGGGGGCTCGGTACCCGCATTCCGCTCAAGGTGGACGTCATCCGCGACCGCGCGACCCTGGCCCGGGAAGCCGACGACGGGCGCATCGAGAATATCTACACCCTGCGCATCATGAACACCGAAGAAGCGCCGCGGCGCTATGCCCTCAGCGTCAGCGGGCTGCCGGGAGCCGAGATCATCGGTGAGCGCATCGTCGAGGTGCCTGCCGCCACCACCGAGTCGGTCCTGGTGTCCGTGCGTGTGCCCCCCGAGTCCGGTACCAAGGGTGCCAACCATATTTTCTTTGAAATCCAGGCCCAGAATCACGACAAGGTGCGCGTCAGTGAAAAGGCCAGTTTCATGCTTCCCTGATTTTTCAAGCGAGCCCCTATGAGAACTGCTGCACAACCCTGGTACCGCGAGCCCTGGCCCTGGATCCTGGCTGCCGGCCCTGTCGCTGTCATCCTGGCAGGCATCGTCACCGTCTGGCTTGCCATCAAGAGCAACGACGGCCTGGTGGCGGACGATTACTACAAGCAGGGCCTGGAGGTGAACCAGGTCATTCAGCGGGATCGCAGGGCCGAGGAATTGGGGCTCCAGGCGGAAGTCTTCGCCGGTAACAACGGCAGCTTCCGCGTCCTGCTCACGAGCACCCAGGGTGCGGCCCTGCCGGAGAAAGTGCGCCTGAAACTGGCCCACCCGGCCAAGGCCGGATTCGATCAGGAAATTACCCTGGCATCCGATGGTCAGGGCGCCTATAGTGGCAAATTGAATAATCCCATCGTCGGCAATCGCTGGCTGGTGCGTCTTGAGGACGAATCCGGCAACTGGCGTCTGTCTGCCGAGTGGGCAATGGAAAAGCAAGAGTCGCTGTCTATGAAAGTGACCGCACCGGTTTCTTCTTCTAATCGTTAATAACGGGAGGTAACACCATGGCTTGGAAGGAATTGTTTTCCACTGATATCGGTCTGCTGAGTCTCTTCACCATCGGCTTTGTGGTGGTGATGGGCGCCTACTTCGGCGTCTATTTCAGCAAGAAAATGAACGAGAAGCCCGGTCAGAAGTAATCCGGTCTCCGTCAAAGCAAAAGGCCTGGAATTTCCAGGCCTTTTTCATTTGCGGCAACTGATCCGGGATCAGCGATACACCAGCACCGGCACCTTGGAGTGGGTCAGGACCTTGTTGGTCTCGCTGCCCAGTAACAGGCCGGTGATGCCCTTGCGGCCATGGGAGGCCATGAAGATGAGGTCGCAGGCGGACTTTTCGGCCGTCTCAATGATGGCCTCATAGGGAATGTCGCTGGTGACGGCGACCTTGGTGCAGGGTACGGCATTGGCCTGGCAGAGTTGCTCCACCTGACCCAGGAATTCGTTGGCCTGGTTGTCGGCCAATTCGGCAAATTTCTCCGGCGTGGTCGGATCGATCAGGGCGCCTTCACCGTAGTAGGTGACGGGGTATTCGGGCTTGGCGTAGAAGGCGGTAATGCGGGCGCCGCATTCCTTGGCGAAGGAGACCGCCTTCTTGGCCGTCTCGCGGGAGAGTTCGGAACCGTCGGTAGGGAGTAGGATGTGCTTGAACATGTGAGGGGCTCCTCTATGGGAAAAAATCTCTAGGCCCCATCCTAAGTCAGTTTTGACGGAAGTCAAAACCCTAGCCACTCTTGGGGCGAGAATGGCATAAACGCAAGGAGTGTATCGATGTCGCTGCAGGGCAAGATTCAGGTCAGCATGCATGGTGCGGCCGGTGAGGTCACCGGGTCGTGCACCCTGGTGGAAATGGAAGGGCTGCGCTTCCTGGTGGATTGCGGCATGTTCCAGGGGGGCGGCGATGCCTACGGCAAGAACCAGCGCGCGCTGGCTTTTGACGTGCGCCATCTGGATTTCGTCCTGCTGACCCACGCCCATATCGACCATTCCGGATTGCTGCCGCGCCTGGCCATGCTGGGCTATCGCGGCCCCATCTACGCCACCGCCGCCACGACCGACCTGCTGCAGGTGCTGCTGCTCGATTCGGCCCATATCCAGGAGAAGGAGTCGGAGTGGCAATTGCGTCGCAGCCACCGCTCCGGCCGCGGCGGGCGGGGTCTGCAGCCGCCGCTCTATACGGTGACCCAGGCCCAGGAGTGCCTGAAGCTGCTGCGTGCCGTCGATTACGACACCCCCCTGCATCCGGCATCCGGTGTCAGCGTGCGTTTCCGGGATGCGGGCCACATTTTGGGTTCGGCCATTCTGGAGGTGCAGATCGACACGGCCGACGGTCCGCGCAAGCTGGTGTTCTCTGGCGACCTGGGGCAGCCGGGGCGCCCCGTGCTGCGGGACCCCGAGTTCATCGCCGAGGCCGACCTGCTGTGCATCGAATCGACCTACGGCAACCGGGTGCACCGGCCCCTGGAGGATACCGAGGCGGAGTTGATCCGGGCCTTTGAGCACACGTTCGGCGAGAAGCGCGGCAACATCATCATTCCCGCCTTCGCCGTGGGGCGGACCCAGGAAATCCTCTATGTCCTGGGCGGCCTGGTGCGGCAGGGGCGGCTGCCCCACCTGAAGATTTACGTGGATTCCCCCATGGCCGATGCGGCCACCCGCATCACCCTCAAGTACCGCCATCTGTGGGACGACGAAACCCGGGACCTGATGGCCTGGCAGGAAGCCAATCCCCAGGCGGTGCGGGTGCATTTCACCGCCGACGTGGAAGAGTCCATGGCCCTCAACGACATCCGGGAAGGCGCCGTGATCATCTCCGCCAGCGGCATGTGCGATGCGGGACGCATCAAGCACCACCTGGCCTACAACCTGCCCCGTCCCGAGAGCACGGTGCTGATCACCGGCTTCCAGGCGGCGGGCACTCTGGGGCGTCGATTGGTGGATGGGGCCCGGACCGTTCGCCTGTTCGGCCAGATCGTGCCGGTGCGGGCGGACGTGCATACCATCGGCGGCCTCTCCGCCCATGCGGACCAGCAGGCGCTGCTGGACTGGGTCGGGCACTTTTCCCGGGCGCCGGGCCAGGTGCGGGTCGTCCATGGCGAGCCGGAGGCCGCCCAGGCCCTGCGCGATGCCATCGAACAGCGCTACGGCTGGGCCAACGTGGCCGTAGCCCGTTGCAACGACCCTGTCATAGTTTGATATAAAATTCCTCTTCCAGCGTCAGTCCTAAAAAGGCAGAAAACCATGGCGGCCAACCCCAATTCAGCTTCCTCCTCCAAGCACCACAAGAGTATCAACCTCTCGGGAGCCAGTCCCCTGGAAGACATGGGGGAGAAACTGGAGAAGCAGGTCGATCCTTTTGGCATCACCACTTCCATGCTCAATGCCCAGGCCGCCTGGCTGATGCATCCCCAGGAGCTGAGCCGCGTCATGACGGGCCTTTCCGGCGACCTGCTGGCCCTCCAGGCCCACGTCATGCGCCGGGCCCTGGGCCTGCCTTCCGAGGATGTGGTGCGCCCCCACGAGGATGACAGCCGCTTTTCCGATCCGGTATGGGAGCAGTCCCCGACCTGGGACATCATGAAGGAGTGGTATCTGGCCATGACCCACCGGCTGGAGGACATGTACTTCGAGACCCCCGGCCTGTCGGACAAGGAGCGCCGCCGCGCCGCCTTCTGGCTGCGCAAATGGCTCAATGCCGTGGCGCCCACCAATTTCTTCTGGACCAACCCGGTGGCCCTGCGCAAGTTTGTCGAGAGCAAGGGGGAATCCCTGGCCAAGGGCATGGAGAACTATCTCAAGGACAGCCAGTCCGGCACCGTGCGCATGGTGGATGAGGATGCCTTCAAGGTCGGTGTCGATCTGGCAACCACGCCCGGCCAGGTGGTGTTCCGCAACCGGCTGGTGGAACTGATTCAGTACACCCCGACCACGGCCCAGGTTTACAAGCAGCCCATCGTCATCGTCACGCCCTGGATCAACAAGTTCTACATTCTGGACCTGACCGCCAAGAAGAGCCTGGTGCGCTATCTGGTGGAGAAGGGCTTCACGGTTTTCATCACCAGCTGGAAAAATCCGACCGAGGACATGTCCCAGGTCACCTACGAAGACTATGTGACTGAGGGCGTGCATGAGGTCATGGAAGCCGCCCGCACCATCTGCAAGGTGCCTCAGGTCAATGCGGTGGGCTACTGCATCGGCGGTACCACCCTGACGGCTTACATGGCCTGGGCCAACCGCAAGTTCGGCAGTGCCGACAAGGTGCCGGTGTCCTCCTGGACCCTGTTCACCACCCTGACGGATTTCTCCCGTCCCGGGGACATCGAGGTCTTCGTGGATCCGGCCAGCGTCAAGTGGATCGAGGATTCCATGGCCAAGAAGGGCTACCTCGACGGCAAGGAAATGATGTCCTCCTTCCGCATGCTGCGTTCCAACAGCCTGATCTGGCACTACTACGTGCACAGCTACCTCTACGGCGAGCCCCTGGCGCCTTTCGACGTGCTGTTCTGGAACGTGGACAGCACCCGCATGCCTTACGCCATGCATTCCTACTACCTGCGGGAGATGTACCTCAACAATAATCTGGTGAAGAAGGATGCCCTTACCATCGGCGGTGAGGCCATCGACCTGGAACGCATCACCCAGCCTCTCTATGCAGTGACGGCGGAGGACGATCATATCGCCCCCTGGCGCCAGTGCTATCGCATCCGCAAGTACGTCAGTGCGCCCACCCGGTTCGTGCTGTCCACTTCCGGCCACATCCTCGGCATCGTCAATCCGCCGGTGAATCCGCCCAAGCGCAGCTACTGGGTGGGAGAGCCGGAGCGGGGCGAGAATATCGAGCGTTGGGAAGCGGCGGCCGAGAAGCGTCCTGGCAGCTGGTGGGAGGACTGGGTGCAGTGGCTGGTGCCCAAGAGTGGCGCCCTGGTGGCCCCGCCCAAGCCCCACAAGGACTTTCCGGCCCTGGCGCCGGCGCCAGGCACCTACGTGCTGGAACCCTGAGGCAGGCATGGGAAGGGGAAAGTCCGGCGGGGGAGCTACGACAAAAGGCTTAATCCAGATCAAGCCAAGCATCCCGGATTGTGATATCGTGAGCGGCTTTGTTTTTAGGCCCCAGACTCGATGAGCTCCACCGCTTTCCCCCCTCTCAAAATCAAAGGTAAGACCCTGGTGCCCATCGTCCAGGGGGGAATGGGGGTCGGTATTTCCGCCCACCGCCTGGCCGGTACCGTCGCCTCCCTTAACGGGGTGGGGACCATCGCCAGCGTCGATCTGCGCCGCCACCACCCGGACCTGATGGCCGAGACCGGCCGTTCCCGCAACCGGGAAGCCATCGAAAAGGCCAACCTGATCGCCCTCGACCGGGAAATCAAGATGGCCCAGGACATCGCCCAGGGCCGCGGCGTCATCGCCGTGAACGTCATGCGGGCGGTGACCCAGTACCAGGATTACGTGCGTCAGTCCTGTCAGTCCGGCGCCGAGGCCATCGTCATGGGTGCCGGCCTGCCCCTGGATCTGCCCGAACTGACCGAGGGCTACCCGGACGTGGCCCTGGTGCCCATCCTCTCCGACGTGCGCGGCATCGTGCTGCTGCTGAAGAAGTGGATGCGCAAGAACCGCCTCCCCGACGCCATCGTCATCGAACATCCCCGCTACGCCGGCGGCCACCTGGGTGCCGCCAAGAAGGAGGATGTTAACGATCCTCGCTTCAACTTCGAGGTGGTCATCCCCGGCGTGCTGGAAGCCTTCGAGGAAATGGGCATTGCTTCCGAGAAGATTCCCCTGATCCCCGCCGGCGGCATCAACAGCCACGAACGGGTGCGGGAGCTGATCGACATGGGCGCCGCCGCCGTGCAGCTGGGCAGTGCCTTCGCCGTGGCCGAAGAGGGCGACGCCGACATCGAATTCAAGAAGGTCCTGGCCGGCGCCAAGGACAAGGACGTGGTGGACTTCATGAGTTGTGCGGGCCTGCCGGCCCGGGCAGTGAAGACCCCCTGGCTGGAAAAGTACCTGAACCGGGAAGAAAAGCTCATGGCTGCCGCCGCCGGCAAGGAGCACAAATGCACCCTGGCCTGGGACTGCCTGCTGCAGTGCGGCCTGCGGGACAGCAACCCCAAGCACGGCCAGTTCTGCATCGACAACCAGCTGGCTGCCGCCGTCACCGGCGACGTGCAGAAGGGCCTGTTCTTCCGCGGCGCCTCCAGCCTGCCGTTTGGTTCCGCCATTCGCCCCGTGCGAGAATTGATGCATTATCTGCTGACTGGCGAAAAACCCGTCTTCACATGACCTCCACGGCGCTGCAGGTTTCCGACACCTACCCGGCATCCCCTTCCGGTATTCGTGCCGCGGAAGGAACTGCCGGGGCGTCCCTGGACCTGCTGCGCATCGTGCGCATCAACGAACAGATCAAGGCGGTGGTGGCCGTCGCCTTCAAGATCAACATCATGGCCCTGAACGCCATCTTCCTGGCCAAGCGGGCCGGCAGTGCCGCCCTCGGCTTCGGCGTTCTCTCCAACGAATTGCGCGTCTTTTCCCGGGACCTGCGGACCCAGATGGAGTCCCTGCGCCAGCTGATCCATGCCTCCGTGGTGGAAGTGTCCCGCCTGCTGCAGCATTCCCGCTATTCCCGCCTGCTGGCGGCCGGTGTCCAGCTTTCCGGCGGCAACGCCCGCCTGGAAGAGGTGCTGCGCCGGCGCGACCGGGAGGCCCAGGCGCGGCGCGAGACCCTTTCCCGCCTGCGGCGTGAGCTGAAGCTGGCCCTGGAAGATGCTTTCCAGCTGGTGGAGCTGGGCGGCGTGCTGGCCAAGTCGGCCAAGATCGAAGCCGCCTACGGGCAAAGCTTCGCCGGGGCCCTCGCCCAGGTTTCCGGCGAGTTCGACGGCATTGTCGAAGAGATCCGCGGTTCCCTGGAGACCCTGAAAAAATCCAGCTTCTTCGGGGGGAGATAATGAAAAAGACCCAGACCATCTTTCAGGACGGCACCCACAAGTGGGTGGCCATCGTGCGCGATCCGGAACGTCCCGATTCCCTCATCGACACCAATGAGTACCTGGTGGCCAACGGCGTCCAGGGGCTGATCCTGGACCCGGGCGGCGCCGAGATTTTCCCGGCGGTGTTCTCCGCCCTGGCGGCCGAGTTCGATCCGTCCGCAGTGGTCGGCCTGTTCGCTTCCCACCAGGACCCGGACATCATCTCCTCCCTGGCCATGTGGCTGGAATTCAATCCCAAGATGCACTGCTACACCAGCTGGCTCTGGGAGAGCTTCATTCCCCATTTCGGCGGCACCAGCGACACCTTCGTGCCCATTCCCGACGAGGGTATGGAGATCGGCCTCAACGGCCTCACCCTGACGGCGGTGCCGGCCCACTACCTGCATTCCTCCGGCAATTTCCACCTCTACGACCGCCAGGCCCGCATGTACTTCTCCGGCGACGTCGGCGCAGCCCTGCTGCCGCCCGAGGAGGCAGGTCTGTTCGTCGAGGATTTCGACCGCCACATCAAGCACGCCGAAGGCTTCCACCGCCGCTGGATGGGCTCCAACGAAGCCAAGCGCCGCTGGTGCGAACGGGTGGCCCAGATGGAAATCGACATGCTCTGCCCCCAGCACGGCGCCATCTACCAGGGAGCCGACGTGCAGCGCTTCATCAACTGGTTCGACGAGCTGCAGGTCGGCATCCTGCGCGGCTGAACGGCCTCCCGCCCCCCTGTTTCGCCCGGCGCCGGACACCTGTCCGGCGCTTTTGATTCCAGTCAAGGAGTCCTCCTGCCGGGCTGGGCAGAATCCGCCTGAACCCCAGAGAGGAAGCAGGCATGACCCCCATCCGAGACTACATGAGTGGCGACCACCGCCGCTGCGACGACCTGTTCGCGGCCGTGGAGCAGTCCCTCTCCCAACCCGACCCGGCCTTGCCGGCCCGGCTCTTCGCCGATTTCTGCCAAGCCACCCTGGCCCATTTCCAGGCGGAGGAGGAAACCCTCTTTCCCGCCTTCGAGCAGGCCACCGGCATCCGCATGGGGCCCACCCAGATGATGCGGCTGGAACATGTGCAGATGCGCAGTCTCATGGACGAGGCGCGCCAGGCCCTGGCCGCCGGCGACCAGGACGACTACCTGGGGGCGGCCGAGACCCTGCTGATCCTCATGCAGCAGCACAACCTGAAGGAAGAAAACGTCTTGTATCCCATGTGCGACGAACATCTGGCCGGGCATGCCGGCGAGCTGCTGCCCCTGCTGCAGAAGACCGCCGGGAGTGCCCAGTCATGAGTGCCCGCGACGAAGCCGCCCTGGTGGTGGATGCCCGCATGATGGAGCCGCCCGAACCCTTCGTGCGCACCATGGAGGGCCTGGATGAGCTGAAGGACGGGGAAAAGATGCTGCTCCTGCTCTACCGGGAGCCCCATCCCCTGTACCGCACCCTGGTGAACAACGGCTATACCTACCGTTCCCAGACCGCAGAAGACGGCACGGTGGAGATTCTCATCTGGAAGGTGGCGGCCTGAGGTCCCTGGCGCCGGCCCGTCGCCGCTGATCGTCACGCCGCCGCCCAGGACGCTTCCCATGCAAGCCATGCTGTCCTTCGACCAGGCCCCGCCCCTGGCGGCGCCCCTGCGCTTCTTCCTCAGCGCCCCCCTGTTCGCGGCCGCCGCCGGCCTGCTCCTGCTGCTCCTCGGGCCGGAGCTGCTGGCCTCCCGCTGGACCGCCGGCGCCCTGGCCTTCACCCACCTGCTGACGGCCGGCTTCATGTTGCAGACCATGGTCGGCGCCCTGCTGCAGATCCTGCCGGTGGCCACCGGCGCCGGCGTGGCCCGGCCCCTGGGCGTGGCCCGGGCGGTGCACGGCCTGCTCACCCTGGGGCTGCTGTTCCTGGTGGGGGGCTTCCTCACCTACCGTAGCGAACTGTTCCAGGGCGCCCTGTTGTGTCTCGGTGGCGGCGTCCTCATCTTCCTCGTTGCCGTCGGCCGGGCCCTGGCCCAGATTCCCATGGGCAGCACCATCCAGTGGGCCCTCAAGCTGGCCGTGGCCGGCCTCGGCGTGACGGTGCTGCTGGGCCTGTCCATGCTGGTCAACCTGGCCTGGGGGCTGTCCTGGCCACTGCTGGAAATCACCGGCATCCACCTGGCCTGGGGCCTGGTGGGCTGGGGCGTGCTGCTGCTGTCCGGCGTCGCCTACGTGGTGGTGCCCATGTTCCTCCTGACGCCGGCCTTTCCCGGCTGGCTGACCCGGCTCCTGGCGCCCCTGCTGTTCCTGCTGCTGGCCCTGTGGAGCGGCGCCGAGGCGGCCGGCTGGGGCGGTGCCCCCCTCCTGGCGGCCCTGGTGGCGGCCGGTTGCGGCACCTTTGCCCTGGCAACCCTGTGGTTGCTGGTGCGCAGCAAGCGGGCCCGGCTCGATGCCACCCAGCGCTACTGGCGGCTGGGGCTGGCCTGCGCCGTCGGCGGGGCGGCCCTGTGGGCGGTGGGGCAGCTGTGGCCGGCCCTGGGCCTGTGGCCCGGGCTGCCCCTGCTGCTGGGCATGCTCCTGCTGGTGGGCGGGTTCATGTCCGTGATCACCGGCATGCTGTACAAGATCGTGCCCTTCCTCATCTGGCTGCATCTGCAGAACGCGGGCCAGGGCCGGGTGCTGGCGCCGAACATGAAGCGCATCCTGGCCGAGAGCGCCATGGCGCGGCAGATGGCGGCCCATGCCGCTTCCCTGGCCCTGCTGCTGGCCGCCGTGGTCCGCCCCGCCTGGTTCGCCTGGCCGGCCGGACTGGCCCTGCTGCTGTCCAACCTGTGGCTGCTGGTGAACCTCTGGCGCTGTCTGCAGGTCTATCGGCGGCACCTGCGGCATATCGGCGAGCAGCTCGCCGCGGCTGCCTGATTTTTCGGAGATTCCATGTTCAAGGCCTTTTTCAGCGCCCCCCACCGGGTCATGTTCGCCCTCGGCGCCCTGCAGAGCCTGCTGGCGGTGCTGTTCTGGGCGGCGGACCTGGGCGGCCGCTATGCCGGCCTCTATGGGGCTCCGGCCTGGACCCTGCCCGGCATCTGGCTGCATGGGGCCCTGATGCTGTTCGGCCTGTTTCCCCCCTTCATCTTCGGCTTTCTCATGACGGCCCTGCCCAAGTGGGTGAGCGCCCCGGCCCTGACGCGGGGCCAGTACCTGCCGGCCTTCGCTCTGCTGGCCGGCGGCTGGCTGCTCTTCTGGGGCGGCCTGCTGGCGGCGCCCCTGGCCGTGTCCGGCTTGGTGGTGGCGTCCCTCGGCTGGCTGTGGGGCTTGGTCGCCCTGGCCCGGGCCGTGACCTGGCCCCAGCCCCGGGGTTTCGCCCCGGACCGTTCCCACGCCTACGCGCTGCTGGCCGCCCTGGGTCTGGGTCTGGTCGCCCTCTGGGCCTATGCCTGGGGCCTGGCGGCCATGGCCGGCGACGGGGTGCGGGCCGGCATCGAGCTGGGGCTGTGGGGCTGCCTGCTGCCGGTGTTCTTCATCGTCAGCCATCGCATGCTGCCCTTCTTCACTGCAGCGGTGCTGAAGAACTACACCATCTACCGGCCCATGCCCCTGCTGTGGCTGGTGCTGGCCTGCTTCCTCGGCCACGCCCTGCTGGCTCTGGCCGGCTGGCACGGTGCCCTGTGGCTGCCGGACGCCGTTGCCGCCGCCGTGGTCATTCATTTCTCCTGGAAGTGGCAGCTTCGGCGCAGCCTGGCGGTGCCCATGCTGGCCATGATCCATGGCGCCACCGTCTGGCTGGGCCTGGGGCTGGTGCTCTATGCCTGCCAGGGGCTGGCCCTGGCGCTGGGCGGCAGCTTCGGCGGACTGGCGCCCCTGCATGCCATCGGCATCGGCTATTTCGTTTCCATGCTGCTGGGCATGGTCACCCGGGTCACCCTGGGGCATTCGGGCCGGCCCATCAACGCCGGGGATCAGACCACCTGGCCCCTGTTCTGGCTGTTCCAGAGCGTGCCCCTGCTGCGCATCGCCGGCGAGTTCCTGCCCCTGTCCGGCCCCTTCAACCTGCAGTGGCTGGCCAGCCTGGCCTGGCTGCTGGTGTTCGCCCTGTGGGTGCGGCGCCACGGCGCCATGTACCTGCGGCCCCGGCCCGACGGCCAGCCCGGCTGACGGATCGCGGAGCCATCCCATGTACCTGGCCCTCAAGCATCTGCACATCACCTGCGTCGTCCTCTCCGGCCTCGGATTCCTCCTGCGCGGATTCTGGATGCTGCAGGAGTCGCCCCGCCTGCAGGGGCGCCTGCCGCGGGTGGCGCCCCATGTGGTGGATACCCTGCTGCTCGGCAGCGCCCTGGCCCTGGCCTTTCTCTCCGGCCAGTATCCCTTCGTCCAGGGCTGGCTGACGGCCAAGGTGCTGGCCCTGCTGGCCTACATCGGCTGCGGCAGCGTGGCCCTCAAGCGGGGACGCAGCAAGGCGGTGCGGGGCATCTTTTTCGTCATGGCCCTGTCGTGTTTCGCCTATATCGTTTCCGTTGCCCTGACGCGTCATCCCGCCGGCTTCTTCGCCGGTCTGTGAAAGGAATTGCATGAGCCACAGCCTGTTGGGCGCCGCCGCCCCCAGTTTCGACGAACCCCTGGAAATGCTGGATGCCTGTCACGGTCGCATCCAGGCCCAGATCGAGACCCTGCGTCGCCTGGTGCAGCACCTGCCCCGGCACGGCGCCGACCAGGCCGCCCGGGAGGCGGCCCAGGGTGTGCTGCGCTATTTCTCCGTGGCCGCTCCCCATCACCATGCGGACGAGGAGGATGACCTCTTTCCCGCCCTGCGGGCGAGCCAGGCGGTGGCCCGGGAAGCGGCGGTGGCGGCCCAGGTGGAGGCCCTCATCGAGCGCATCCTGGCCGACCACCGGCGCATGGACCGGGCCCGGGACGAGGTGCTGGCCCGCCTGCAGGCCATCGTCGCAGCCCAGCCGGGAGAGTGCAGCGAGGCCCTGCCGGCGGCCATGGTGGAAGGGCTGGCCGAGCTTTATCTGGGACACATCGATCTGGAAACCCGGGAGCTGCTGCCCCTGGGGCGGCGCCTGCTGTCCCCCGAGCAGGCGGCCGCCGTCGGCCGCAGCATGGCGGCACGGCGGGGGGCGGTGTTTCCGGAAGGGGAGCAGTAGGACTGCCGGCACTCCTGGACTAAGCCCGGACAATAATCCGGGCAATAAAAAAAGCGGCTCCGCGGAGCCGCGTTTTTTTTTTTCCGGATTTTTTTCCGGGG